>NZ_JBVCWP010000002.1:0-89680 GCF_057460485.1 Boseongicola sp. | reverse complement strand
GTTGATAACCGGGACGTTGGCATGTTCGGCAAGCTCCAACAGGGCTTCTTCTTCAAACGTCCGGATCATAATCAAATCGACATATCGGCTCAGAACGCGCGCGGTATCGGCAATCGTCTCGCCACTGCCTAGTTGCATTTCCTTACCCGACAGAACCAATACGTCGCCGCCCATCTGGCGCACACCAACGTCAAACGAAACACGCGTCCGCGTCGACGGTTTTTCGAATATCAAGGCCACTATCCGGCCATCCAGGGCAAGATCGTCGTCTTTCGCCCCGCGCGTGCGGCCAACGCGTGCAGACTTCATATCGGCCGCTGATGTCAGAATAGAACGCAGCGCGACCGGGTCGGTTTTGTGGATATCTAGGAAATGGGTCATGTCAGTGTCACTTTCGATGCCGGGATTGGGGGCTGTGTCCCGCTCGCTTTGCGCGCTCCCCGGAGTATTTTTGCCAAAAAGAAATCAGAGGCTCACCGCCGCCTGATCAAGCCGACGCACGGCCTCGGAAATCTCCTCATCGCTGATATTCAAAGGTGGCAGGATGCGCACTACGTTGTCCGCCGCAGGGACAGTCAGAAGAAGCGCGTCATATCCGGCCTTCACAACATCAGCGTTAAGAGCCCTGCACTTCAGGCCCAGCATCAATCCAGTTCCCCGCACGCTTTCAAAGACATCCGGATGGCTTGCCACCAGCCCCTCAAGACCTTGCCGCAAAGCGCCCGCCTTACGGCTGACCTCAGTAAGAAAATCGTCGGTTGCCACGATCTTCATCACGGCATTGCCAACCGCCATCGCCAAAGGATTACCGCCATAGGTCGTTCCGTGACTGCCCGCCGTCATGCCGACTGCCGCAGCTTCCGTCGCAAGAACCGCTCCAAGAGGGAAGCCACCGCCAATGCCCTTGGCAACCATCATGATGTCCGGCGTGATCCCGGACCATTCATGGGCAAATAGCTTTCCCGTGCGCCCGACACCGCACTGGACCTCGTCAAAGATAAGCAAGGCGCCGACCTCATCGCAAGCATCACGCAGTCCCTTAAGGCACTGATCCGGGACTGGAATAATTCCACCCTCGCCTTGAATCGGCTCGATCATAACGGCCGCTGTCTTGTCTGACAAAGCCGCCGCCAACGCTTCGTGATCGGCGAACGCCACATGCGTAAAGCCCGGCAGAAGCGGGCCGAACCCCAGGGTCATTTTGTCCGACCCAGCCGCGGCAATGCCTGCAGATGACCGGCCGTGAAACGAGCCGGTGAACGCAATGATCTCCGAGCGATCCTCGCCCTTCTCATACCAGTATTTACGCGCCATCTTCACTGCAAGCTCACAAGCTTCGGTTCCCGAGTTCGTGAAAAACGCCGTGTCCGCAAAGGTCGCATCGACAAGCCTGTCCGCCAATTCCTGTTGTCCAGGAATACCGTACAGGTTCGACGTATGCCAAAGCTTGCCCGCCTGTTCAGTCAGTGCGTCCACAAGAGCGGGGTTCGCATGCCCCAGCACGTTCACCGCAATCCCCGCCCCAAAGTCGAGGTATCGGCGCCCGTCTTCCTCGATCAGCCAAGCGCCTTCCCCGGCCACAAAAGACATGGGCGCGCGGTTATAGGTGGGCAGGATCGATGGGATCATCGGACTAAACCTTTTTTCAGAAGCCTGAGACGTGCCAGTGGCGCGCGGGCGTGTCAACATTTTGGAAAGCATAACGAAAGGACGCACAAGCGCGTGCGGGGCTGGAAACTGTCAGCGTCGGCGTCGAAGCGCCATATGTCCGTAGTTCGTCATGACGCTCGACTAGGGGAGCCACGACGATTTGTCGAGAGGGATGTCGCCCACACAAGTCCAAAACCGGTGCATCTCTGCGTCATGACCCGCTTTTAAACGCAGAACCCCGACATTTCATCGTCCACGCGTCTTGTGACCGGGTGCCGGCATGCATAGTATATGCCTTCAACATTCGAGGCCGAGGAACAGAGCATGTCGTGGACCGACGAGCGGGTAGATACCCTCAAAAAAATGTGGGGCGAGGGCCAGTCGGCCAGCCAGATTGCCAAAGAGCTTGGCGGCGTGACCCGAAATGCTGTCATAGGCAAGGTGCATCGGCTAGGTCTGTCAAACCGTGCTGGCGCTTCATCGACACCCGCGCCGGAGCGTAAAACTGCCAAGGCGGACGGTGCGTCACCTGCCCCGAAGCCAGCCGCAAAGGTCGCGCCGCAAGACAAGGTCATCTCCGTCACGGTGACACCGCGCAAGCCGATTGTACCAGCCGGGCAGCCTCTACCACCGCAGCCGTCTGCGAACGAGATCAGCCAGGAAGCCCTCGCCAATGTGCGTGAAGTTGAAAAGACGGCAAAGCGCATTGGCTTGATGGATCTGACCGAACGGACCTGCAAATGGCCAATCGGGGACCCAGCGACCGAGGACTTCTGGTTTTGTGGACTGTCGGTGCAGCAGGGCAAGCCCTATTGCGAAGCGCACGTCACCGTTGCCTTCCAGCCAATGAGCAGCCGTCGCGACCGCCGTCGCTAAGCTTAGGCCAGTCCTGACCCCTGCAGCGCGTCCGATAATCGGGCGCGCTCTTTCGTTGAGGGGTAGGGAAACATACGCACCGCATGGCCAAGGCTATACTTCGGCGCAATGCGACCAATGAGAGCGCGCGTCTGGCGAGCAGCATCAGGATCGCCAGTTTCCCAATACGCACGGGCAAGCTGGACCGCTGCGGGCACGAACCCACCAACCCGTTCAAGAACAGCAGTGAAATGGCGGATAGCGGTGTCATAATCGCGACGCAACACGGCTGAATGTCCACGCGCAAAGTCCCAACTCGGGGGGTGAAAAGCCTCCGCCCCAAAGGCTCACGTCAGCAATTGATCGGCACGCCTAGGCTCGGCCAGCCGGTTCATCGTCTCACCATAGGCAAGCAGCACTTCTGAGTTTTGCTCATCGCGTACCAGTGCCGCCTCAAAAGCCGCCACCGTTTCGTCTGCGCGTCCCGTATACCCCAAAACCCATCCGAGCCGGGCATGACCCAAAGCAGAGGTCGCATTCAGAGCAATCGCTCGCCGCGCCAATGCCTCGGCCCGATCAAGTGTCCTATCACTCCCGGCTACGCCGAACACATAAAGCGTCGTGCGACAGTAGGCTTGCTGCGCAAAAGCCTCGGCAAAGTCAGTGTCCAAAGCTGCCGCCTGTTCAAAGCTTGCAAGCGCCTGCGCAAACGCCACCGGTTCATACCGATAATAGGCATGTCGGCCCCTCAGATACATCTCGTAGGCCGCTGGAACCGATGTCCCGATCCGCGCCGCCGGGCTATGAAGGCGACCCGGCGCGAGCGCATCCGCAATACGTCCGCAGACCTGATCCAGCCCAGAAAGTAAGCTGTCCTTCGCAATATCAAATCGCTCGGCCCATAGCTGTTGCTGAGCATTGGCATCCAGAACAGCCGCGGTGATCCGAAACGCACCACCCAGATCGCGAATACTGCCGTCAACAATACGTGTCACATTCAATTCTGGCGGCGGGGCTCTTGTGCTCAAGGCCTGGCTCGCGGTGTAGGACAGCGCCGAAATATCAGACTGGCGCGACAGATGAGTGATTAAATCTTCGCTCAGCCCGTCCGCCAGATAAGTCAGGTTTTTGCCATCTGGATTCGCCCGAAACACGCGCACAAGCACGAAGGGAGGCGCCTCGACCAGATCGAGGTCACGATCATCCAGCACTTCGGACACCGCTTGCACAAACCGATATCCGCGCCCGTGAAGCGTCTGAACAAAAGATCGCGTGCGCCCAACGTCCCCCAGAGCAGCACGCAAAGCCTTTATCGCGCTGGAAACCGTCCAGTCACTAACTGCGCGGCCCTCCCAGATGTGCGCCACAAGGTCGTCTTTGGACACCACGCGGTCACGCGATTGCAGCAGAAATTCAAGAATTTTGAGGCTTTGAGGCTCGATACGCACCGCGTGTTGCCACGCGTCAGTTCAAGGGAACGCATATCCAGTAAGAATTCCCCGAACCTCCACACCGCAATCAGCTCGTCCCGCCGGTCTGCCATCCACACGATCCCCCAAAAACACTCAAGCATCAGAAGCCGCCGTTTGCAAAGACCAAGGGGTAAACCCAACCAAGAGGACAACATGAAACCCTTCAACTTATTGGCATCCGCCCTCGTCATCACCCTTACAGCAGGTGCAGCCATGGCAGAACGTATCAACATGACCAGCAATGCCTCAGTGGCGACCTCGGTCGAGCGCCTCACAAACGCAGTTAAAGCCGCTGGTGCGCGCGTGTTTACCACCGTCGACTTTCAACAAGGTGCAAAATCGGTCGGTGAAGATCTGCGCCCAACAACCGTCGTTATTTTCGGCACCCCCAAGATCGGCTCAACCGCCCTACAGGAAGGCCAGACCATGGCGCTCTTTCTGCCGCTGCGCATCCTGTTCTTCGAGGACAAAAACGGTCAGACTTGGGCCACATACAACGATCCAGCGAGCGTCGCGCCCTCCCATGGCCTAGCTGCGAACAACCGGGCCATCTTGCAGATGCAGGGTGCACTTGATCGCTTCGCGACGATCGCAACCGGTCAGTAGGCGCCCAAATTCGGCAGGCGGAGCATTCGTCGTGCTTTCCCATCCCCCCCGAACCAGCTATAGCCCCGGCCCATGACCCAGAACCCACCAAACCTTCGCCCCGACCTTGCCCGCGCACGCGTCCCCGACGCCGCACGTCCCGGTCAGCCAACTATTGGTATGGTGTCGCTTGGCTGCCCCAAAGCCTTGGTCGACAGCGAACGCATTCTGACGCGCCTGCGCGCCGAAGGCTACGCGATTAGCCCTGACTACAGCGGCGCGGATGCGGTCATCGTTAACACCTGCGGCTTCCTCGACAGCGCCAAGGCCGAAAGCCTCGACGCAATAGGCGAAGCGCTAACAGAAAACGGCCGCGTGATCGTGACGGGATGTTTAGGCGCCGACCCGGAATACATCACTGGTGCACATCCCAAAGTGCTCGCCGTCACCGGGCCGCACCAATACGAACAGGTGCTCGACGCGGTCCACATCGCCGTCCCGCCAAGCCCCGATCCATTCATCGACTTAATGCCTGCACAAGGCGTCAAACTCACCCCGCGCCACTACAGCTACCTGAAGATTTCCGAGGGCTGTAACCATAAATGCAAGTTCTGCATCATCCCCGACATGCGAGGCCGCCTCGCCTCCCGCCCTTTGAAAGCCGTGATGCGTGAAGCTGAAAAGCTGGTCGAAAACGGCGTTAAAGAACTCCTCGTTATCAGCCAGGACACCTCGGCCTATGGCACCGACTGGAAAGATCGCGGATCCAAAGCGCCAATCCTCGATCTTGCCCGCGAACTTGGCACGCTAGGGGCCTGGGTCCGCTTCCACTATGTTTACCCCTACCCCCACGTACGCGACCTCATCCCGCTGATGGCCGAGGGTAAAATCCTGCCCTATCTCGATATCCCCTTTCAACATGCGCACCCTGACGTGCTGAAACGCATGGCCCGCCCCGCAGCCTCAGCCCGCACGCTGGACGAAATTGAAGCCTGGCGCGACATCTGTCCGGATATCACTCTGCGCTCAACGTTCATCGTCGGCTACCCCGGTGAAACCGAAGCCGAATTCCAAACTCTTCTCGACTGGATGGACGAAGCGCAGCTCGACCGCATCGGCTGCTTCAAATATGAAAACGTCAAAGGCGCACGCTCAAACGTGCTTCCAGACCACATCCCTTACGAAATAAAACAAGATCGCTGGGACCGCTTCATGGAAAAAGCGCAAAGCATCTCGGCAGCCAAACTCGCCGCCAAAGTCGGCACCACACTGCCGGTGATCGTTGACGATATTGACGAAGACGGCATCGCCACATGCCGCACAACGGCCGACGCGCCCGAAATCGATGGCAATCTGTTTATTGACGAAGGCACCGAGGCTCTCGCAACAGGCGATATCGTCAACGTCGATGTTGACGAGGCCAGCGAATACGATCTCTGGGGCCAAATACGGCCCTAAACCCGGCGTGGGAGAAACATCACAGAAAAATCCGGAGGGGAGCCCCCTTCGGCTTACCAACCCTGACAGGTAAATCGGTCTAAAGCGTCAGCGCTTTAACCCGCGCAATAAGCAACCCATTGCGGCAATAGTCAGGCAGACCTTCAGTGTCGCTATCAAGCCGCGCCTCGCAATCACCAGCGTCGCTACAGCCCAGACAAGACACCAATGCTTCGACCATCTCGGTGCCGCTCACAACCCCGGATTGCCGCGCCAGATCTAAATCTGCGCCATTCCGGGTGGCCATGCGATCCATCAGCACCTCGCGGTGAGAGCTCTTGGACGTCATACTCATCGTCAGTACCTCCTGTACGATAAGCACATCATTGCCCAACGGCGCCAACCCAAGCTCTGATCCAGATCAATTTTCCGCCTTAGCCGCCGATTGCGCGCCGCACTGTGGTGATTCTGTCGGCATTCGGCGGGTGAGTGCCCAGAAACTGATCGCCCGGGTCAGATGCGCGCGAGAAGTACAGCACGCCGCGCAAAGGATCATATCCGGATCGTTGCGTAATCCGCGCCCCAAGCGAGTCTGCCTCAAGCTCGAACCCCTTTGAGTAGCGACGTGCGCCAATGGTACCGCCAATGTTCTGTGCAGTTTCAACGCCAGCCGCATCCAGTCCTGCAAGCGAGCCAATGAGGGACCCCAAAATGGCCCCCGCCGTCGCCGAGTTCTGTGTCTGCGGAATATGTCCTTCAATGTGATGCGCGGCTTCATGCGCCAGGGCGAACGCCAATTCGTCCCGGTTGCGCATTTCTTCAAACAACGCGGGCGTGAAGCCGATCAGCGGCCGCCCGTTCTTGTCCAACGTCTGATACGCATTCGGTGGCAGGCCTTGTCGGTCGTCGATGAAAATCCGGAAATCACAATTCAGGCCTGGTCGTATCTCCCTACAAGTGCGCTCGGCAATCGGCTCGACCCGCTGAACAACCGCCCGGAAATCGGCCAACGACTGAGGACCACCGGTCCGCGACTGTGAAACAGGCGGCAACACCTGCGAGGACGCTCCGGGTGACCGCTGCGCACCGACCTGCACATCGCAAGCCGATAACCCTAAAACGGCCACAAGAGACAAACAAACTGAACGCACCGCCAACACTCCCAGATAAATTCCAAGTCACCGTTGTTTGGCACGATAGCGAAAAGGCCGCCACTCTCAAGCAGACGCCCTTGCGAAGACCCGCCGATGCGGTCACGCTGGCACACATGTTTACGATCGAGCACGAATTTGACGCAACCGTCGTCACCCTTGTCGATGATGCCGCAGCGCACCGTCAAGACGACATCACCATCACAGCTTTCGATGATTGTGTGACGATAGAACAACTCGATGCCCGGCAGGACCGGGTTCAGAAAATAACGCTGTCGCTCGCACAACTTGCCGACCTGACAGCGTCCCTGAACCTCCCCGAAGGCGTCTACCTCCGCAATCACCCCGACACCCCGTCGTGATCCATTCAGACGAGCACATCCAATGACCACAGCGTTTTTCTACGACGAGCAAAGCTTCTGGCATTCAGGCGGGAACTACTCCTTCATGGCCCCAGTCGGAGGTTTCGTACAGCCGGCCGCAACCGGCGGCTTGCCAGAAAACCCCGAAACCAAGCGTCGTCTTGTGAATCTGATGAATGTTACGCGTTTGATGGACGACCTCAGCGTCGTGCGCGCCGAACCGGCGTCACAGATTGACCTGATCCGAGTCCACACTGGTGACTTCCTCACCACCTTCAAAACCACGTCGGACGCAGGCGGCGGCGAAACCGGACTGCGCGCGCCCTATGGTCCGGGCGGATACGAACTTGCTGCCCTCTCCGCCGGTCAGGCCAAAAGCGCGCTCTTTTCCGTTCTGGACGGGCAATACCGAAATGCCTACGCCCTCACCCGGCCGCCCGGACACCATTGCCTGCGCGACTGGCAGAACGGCTTTTGCCTTCTCGCCAACATCGCCATTGCGGTCGAAGCAGCCCTCGCCGAAGGCAAAGCAGACCGTGTCGCCGTCCTTGATTGGGACGTCCACCACGGCAATGGCACGGAAGCGATATTCTATGACCGCGCCGAAGTGCTGACGATCTCGATGCATCAGGAACACAACTACCCTCTGGATAAAGGAGATTTTTCAGACCGTGGCGAAGGCCAGGGCTACGGAACCAACCTGAACATCCCCCTGCCCCCCGGTGCGGGCCACAACACTTGGCTGGAAGCCCTCGACCGCCTTGCGATCCCTGCGATCCAATCGTTCAAACCAGACGTCATCGTGATCGCCTGTGGCTTTGACGCCGCTGCGTTTGATCCGTTGGGGCGGATGCTTTGTTCTGCCGACACTTTCCGCCAGATGACCCGCCGCGTGCTTGATCTCGCTGACATCACATGCGCCGGACGGCTCGTCATGGCGCACGAAGGTGGCTATTCTGAAATGTATGTGCCGTTTTGCGGCCACGCAACGCTGCAGGAGATGGCAGGGTCGTCCATCGACGCCCCCGATCCCTTTGCCGCAGCCCTCCAGATCCGCCAACCCGGCGCAGCTTTCGAAGGCTTTGCCAGCGGTCTTATCGGCGAAATGGCCGAGGCGCTCCCCTGATCCCGCGTGCCCCTCTGGAAATTCCCGGCGCGCACGAATACCTGTGCTGGGCAAATAAGGAGCCGATCCAATGCCCGAGGCAAACCCAGCTGCGTTGTCATTCCTCGCAAGCCGCCGCTCGCGGCCCGCAAAAACACTGACGACTCCGGTCCCAGATCGCGCGGTCCTTGAGGATCTGCTGACCGTCGCAGCCCGCACCCCCGACCACGGCAAACTTGAACCATGGCGCTTTATCGTCCTCGAAACTGCCGCGCTGAAACGGCTGGCCGATACCATTCCAATGTATTGCAGGGACATTGACCCGGAAAAAACCGCAAAACTGGTCGCGCAGTTTGCCAACGCTGATCTCGCGGTAGCCGTGATAGCAAGCCCAAAGCCATCCGACAAAATCCCCGAAATCGAACAAACTCTGTCTGCCGGGGCCGTCGCAATGAACCTTCTGTCGGCAGCACTTGCGGCGGGATGGGGCGCGAACTGGCTGTCCGGCTGGATCAGTCACGACCGGAAATGGCGTGAAGACACCCTTGGGCTCGCTCCAACCGAGTGGATCGCAGGCTTCATCCATATCGGCACCGAACGAATGACCCCACCAGAACGCCCCCGCCCCGACCTTTCAAGCATCGTCACCTGGGTCGAGACATGATCTTTTCTGCCATCGCAGACGCAATTGCGCAACTGTCCGACGCGCGTTTCCGCAGCGTCCTGGTCAAAGGCGTCGGCCTGACACTCGGCTTACTCATCGGGGCCTACGCCGTAATTTTCTTTGGCATCCAATGGCTTCTCCCAGATAGCATTTCGCTTCCGTTCATCGGGGAAATCACCTTCGTCGAAACCCTCTTGTCCTGGGCCTCCGTGCTTTTGATGCTGATCCTGTCGGTCTTCTTGATGGTCCCCGTCGCATCAGCGTTTACGGGCCTGTTCCTTGATGACGTCGCTGACGCCGTAGAAGACCGTCACTACCCGCATCTTGCCGCAGCGCCACGCATCGGCCTGTCCGAGGGGCTGCGAGAAGGCCTCGCCTTCCTACTAGTTCTGATCCTCGCCAATATTGCAGCGCTTGTTTTGTACTTTACACCGCTCGCTCCGTTCGTCTTCTACGGCCTGAACGGCTTCCTTCTGGGGCGTGAATATTTCCGGCTCATCGCTGTCCGCCGGATTGGTCGCACCGCCGCAAAGAAAGCCTTCCGTGCCAATCTTCTCACGATCTGGTCGGCCGGCGCGCTTATGGCTGTGCCTTTGACAATCCCGGTTCTGAACCTGCTGGTGCCCGTCGTCGGCGCTGCGGCTTTCACCCACCTCTATCACCGGCTGGACGCGAAAGCTTAGCCCTCACGCCGCTCCAAACGGTTAAAGAAATCTAGATCCTCAACCGTGATCCCGCCCCAAATGATCACCGAAACAATCACCGCAAAAGTGATCGCCGAAATCCACGTGGTCGTCACGCATTTGCGCTTCATCGAAAAAGCGGACGATGGCGCACCGGCCGGAGTCCCCGCGACCCGCTCGCCGGCCTCTGCCTGTGACTGAACCCGGATTGGCAGAATGATGAACAACACCATGAACCAAATAACTGCAAACAAAACGATCCCCGAAACAATCGACATCAGACCTGCTCCAGCTCGATCAGGGTGCCGTTGAAGTCTTTGGGATGAAGGAACAACACCGGCTTGCCATGCGCCCCTATTTTCGGTTCGCCCCCGCCCAACACTCGTGCCCCTTTCTCAACAAGCTGCGCCGAGGCTGCATAAATGTCGTCGACCTCGTAGCAAACATGGTGAATGCCGCCAGACGGATTTTTCTCAAGAAATCCATTTATCGGCGATCCCTCGCCCAAAGGAGACAGCAGTTCGATCTTGGTATTGGGCAGCTCAATAAACACCACTGTTACGCCGTGATCAGGCTCGTCCTGCGGCGCGCCCACATCAGCACCCAACATATCGCGGTACTGTGCAGAGGCTACCCCAAGATTTGGCACCGCGATCGCCACATGGTTCAAACGTCCAATCATTGTCCGCTCCGTTGTTTCAAGACGCGTTATCAGCTTTTCGCCCCCCCGCCACAAGAAGACAGTCCGACGCATCTCGCAGGCAATAAATGCTATTTAGGTCAAGATCTTAATAGAAAGCTCAGGTCGATTGAAGCAACCGGGAGGTCACGCGATGCCAGAATCTCTTGAAGATTTTCTAATACACGCGCCCCATGGCCAAGAGGCCGCTGAGTGGGCAGACCTTCCTGGCAGTGGAAGATAGCCGCTTTGCATGCGAAGCACTTCGCATCATGTGCCAACGATCGGGCGCGCGCCTCAGACGGGCCGACAGCCTGGAATTTGCGGCACGCCATTTGCGCACCTTCCGACCGGGCATCGTTTTAATTGACGTCGGGCTGCCCGATGGGTCAACTCTTGCCTTGATCCGCGAGTTGTCACGTTCCGAAGCGCGCATAGGCGTCGTTCGCGCCATGTCCGGCGAAGACACTTTCGCAGATGTTGCCTTGGCCGCAGGCGCAGATACCTTCATCGCCAAACCGATCAAATCCGTCTCGGCGTTTCAGGCAACACGTCTCGCCGAACTACCAAAAGACGCGCGCCCTGCAAGGGTGCGCCCGGCTTCCGGCGACGCCATTGTTCCTGACCGCATCACCTATCGCGACGACCTTTCGCTTGCCGCAGACCTTCTTGCATCCGATGCGGACGTAGACACGCTCAACGACGTCACCGACTTTTTGATTGGTCTGGCCAATAGAGCAGATGATCCGGGGCTCGCGGATGTCGCCCGAGATGTGGAACGCGCCTGTAGCAACGGCCCGCCATCAGCCGACCGCCTCCAAAGGCTCAGAACCGCAATCGAAGACCGCCTCGAGACAGAGCAGATGGTCTAATCCGGCTGGACCAATCCGCCTAGTTTTCGGATAAAGCTGGATCGCGAGCGGCAAGAACAGGCCGCGTCAAATCACCCAATCGGTATTTCTGCTGGCCATCGACATCAAAGTTTTCTGGCGCCAACCACGTCTCAAACGCCGCGCGCAACGCGGGCCATTCCCCGTCAATCGCCGCAAACCAAGCGGTGTCGCGATTGCGCCCCTTCACGATGCTGGCTTGCCTAAAAACCCCTTCAAAGCTGAACCCAAACCGTTCAGCTGCCTGCCGGGATTTCCGGTTTGCGGCATCGCATTTCCATTCAAATCGCCGATACCCCACCTCGAACGCCCATTTCATCAATAAATACACCGCTTCCGTCGCCTCACGGCTTCGCTGAAGCCGTGGCGCAAAGGTCAGCCACCCCGTTTCAATCGTGCCCGCCAATGGTGCCATCCGCATGAGGCTAAGCGTGCCCCCAAGCCGTCCATCCGCCATCCGCACCGCAAAATGAAGCGGATCATGAAGCACACGGCTGGCGTCTACCCAGGCCGCATACCCCGCGTCGTCAAACGGACCTACTGGCAGGTAGGTCCATATGGCGCCGCTCTGATCCTCGCGATGAGCGTCGCGCAAGCCCGCGATGTGTGCCCGTGACAATGGCTCAAGCCGCGCATAACGCCCTTCAAGAACAGCGCGAGCTGGCAAACCAGGTGGGGCCCAGTCAACAAGAGATCGTTCATTCATCGGGCCCGTCTTTCATTTTTTTGGTTCAGGTTTTGTCAATCTTGTTCTACGAATGTTCTTAGGCCTGCGTGCCACATCGCACATTGCAAATCATGGGAGGTCATCGCACAATGTTGGCCATGAGAAGCTCTCCGACACAAGACCTGTCCAACTTTTTGGGCGATGATCGATTCGGCTGCGTGATGGCCGATCCGCCGTGGCGATTCACCAATCGCACAGGCAAAGTTGCACCCGAACACAAGCGCCTGTCGCGCTATCCCACCATGACGTTGGACGAGATCTGCGCCCTTCCGGTGGCTGCCCATATGGAAGACCGCGCACATTGTTACATGTGGGTGCCAAACGCGTTGTTGCCCGATGGATTGCGCGTTCTGAATGCCTGGGGATTCGAGTATAAATCCAACATCATTTGGCATAAAATTCGCAAAGACGGCGGGTCAGACGGACGCGGTGTCGGCTTCTATTTCCGCAATGTGACTGAGGTCCTGCTTTTCGGCACACGCGGGAAAAACGCGCGCACCCTTGCGCCGGGACGGCGTCAGGTGAACATGATGCAAACCCGCAAACGCGAGCATTCGCGCAAACCCGACGAACAATACGATTTGATTGAAGGCTGCTCGTGGGGGCCATATCTGGAATTGTTCGGACGTGGTGTGCGCGAAGGCTGGACCGTTTGGGGCAATCAGGCCGATGCCGACTACAAACCGGGATGGAAGACCTACGCCTACAATTCCGGCGTCGCGGCCGAATAATCAGCCCGTCAGACAGCTCTCCGGCAAACCGATCAACAACAATGGACAGGGGTTGCCCACCCCTCGCTCAAGCCGTTCTTCAAGCTTGCGCCAATGCGTCGTGGATTGCCCGTATTTGCTGGCAACAAACGTCTGTGTGAACGCCTCGATAAAAGACGCGCCGTTTTCCATCATGGTTGCGACCGACCGACGTTGGGCCGCCGTCCGCTCTGTCACGCCATAGGCCACAAAATCCGCTTCCGACGTCACGCCATCCCGATAAAGCCGATCCCCGATCCGCCGCACAAACGCCGATTGCAGCGACGCGCCCCGCGTCACAATGATCCCGACACTCACAGCGGATTGCACGTGAAGCCGTTGAAAGCTCTCAAGATCCCGATCGTAAAACGGATCCTTGTTGTTCCATTCAATCTCCAAAGCCAATGTCCCGGCTTCAGCCCGCATCACGTGATCAACCTCGTGGCCAATGCCTATTCGCTGCACGCCATCAACGGATGTGGCCACGCGAAAGGTGTGCTTCGGCCAGCCCAGATCGTACAATCTGCGACGCAGCCGCTGCGTGAATACCGCCTCGCCGCCACCGCCGCCTATCAGCTCGGTGATCTCGATCTGAAAATCAGCCAAAGCTGCGACCAGTTCCGCCGTCTCATCCGGGAAATCGACCGATAGGATCGCGCTCGCATGGTTGCGCGTTCTGACATCAAACCCCTTAGAGACAAGCGTCTCCAGCATCAGTCCTCCGACGGTAGTATCCGCAAATGCAAATCGCGCAGCTGCTCGTTGGTCGGCGCGCTTGGCGCATCCATCATCAGATCTTCAGCGCGCTGATTCATCGGGAACAAGATCACTTCGCGGATGTTTTGTTCGTCCGCCAAAAGCATCACAATTCGGTCGATCCCAGCAGCACAGCCCCCGTGCGGCGGAGCGCCATATCGGAACGCATTCACCATCCCGCCAAAACGCTTCTTCACCTCGTCCTCGCCATATCCGGCAATCTCGAACGCCTTGAACATGATCTCAGGCCGGTGGTTCCGGATCGCGCCCGACACCAATTCATAGCCGTTACAGGCCAGATCGTACTGATACCCCAGCACGTCCAATGGATCGCCATTCAGCGCCTCCATCCCACCTTGCGGCATCGAAAACGGGTTATGCTCGAAATCAATTGCCCCGGTTTCCTCGTCCTTCTCGTAGATCGGGAAGTCCACGATCCAGGCGAACGCAAAGCGGTCCTTGTCGGTCAAACCCAATTCGTCACCGATCGCAACGCGCGCCTTGCCGGCCACGGTTTCAAACGCCTTCGCTCTGCCACCAAGGAAGAACGCCGCGTCTCCGACGCCAAGGTCCAACTGTTGACGGATTGCCTCAGTACGCTCCGGGCCGATGTTTTTCGCCAAAGGTCCGGCCGCTTCCATGCCCTCACCCTGATCGCGCCAGAAGATATACCCCATCCCCGGCAGACCCTCCTTCTGAGCAAACGCATTCATCCGGTCACAGAACTTGCGCGAGCCACCATTTGGTGCCGGAATGGCGCGAACTTCAGTGCTGTCCTGCTCCAGAATTTTCGCAAAGATCGCAAAACCCGAGCCGCGGAAATGCTCGGACACATCCTGCATCTTGATCGGGTTGCGAAGGTCCGGCTTGTCCGAACCATACCAAAGAGCAGCATCACGATACGAAATCTGCGGCCACTCCGCATCAACTTTACGCCCGCCACCAAATTCCTCGAACACACCCTGCAAAACCGGCTGGATTGTATCGAATACGTCCTGCTGGCTGACGAAAGACATCTCCAGATCAAGCTGATAGAAATCCGTCGGCGAGCGATCCGCGCGCGGGTCTTCATCGCGAAAACACGGCGCTATTTGGAAATACTTGTCGAACCCCGAAACCATCAACAACTGCTTAAATTGTTGCGGGGCCTGCGGAAGCGCGTAGAATTTGCCGGGATGCAGGCGCGACGGCACAAGAAAGTCACGCGCGCCTTCGGGCGAGGACGCCGTGAGAATAGGCGTTTGGAATTCGCGGAAATTCAACCCCCACATGCGCTTGCGGATCGACGACACCACGTCCGACCGCATCTTCATATTGTCCTGCATCGCCTCACGACGCAGATCAAGAAAACGGTATTTTAGACGCGTCTCTTCGGGATACTCCTGATCGCCGAAAACGATCAAGGGCAGCTCTTCAGACGATCCCAGAACCTCAAGAGCACGCACAAAAACCTCGACCTCGCCGGTCGGGATTTTCGAGTTCACCAGCGACGCATCGCGCGCCTTAACATTACCGTCAATACGGATGCACCACTCCGACCGCACCTTTTCCATCTCTTTGAAAACCGGACTGTCGGGATCACAAAGCACCTGCGTGATGCCATAGTGGTCGCGAAGGTCGACAAACAAAATACCGCCGTGGTCACGGATACGATGGACCCACCCGGAAAGTCGGACGGTCTCGCCCACGTTCGAGGCATTCAGTTCGGCGCAGGTATGGCTGCGATAGGCGTGCATGTGTTTGCCCCTTTGGCAACGGGTTTTCCGGTTCGGGCCGATACACATCCTGAGGGCGCGGAAGTCAAGCGCCGAGCCTGTCGCACAACCGCCACTACAATCCAAAAAGACGGCCTTTTTTCTAATCGCTTGTATCCGCCAAGCCATTTCCAAGACGTTGTCTCAAAGTGAATTCGGGACCTTGATGCCAAAACTGTCAGAGACCCAAGGCCGACTGATATAAATAGTTCTCCTTGCGCTGTTTTTTGTGCTGATCCGTCTAGAGAACCCTTTGCCGCCATCCGACGACCTGCGGGCGTTTTGGATGGCAGGTCTTTTTTTGACGGCGAGGCAGGCTCGATCTATGCGTCCTCTGGGGATTACTGTCGCATGGTGCCTCCGGACTCTTGGATAATCCCCTTTCTGAACGAGGGCGTCGAGCGCACGGCCTACCCCTTCATCTATCCGCCGCTTTGGGCATGGATCAGGCACCACGTTGTGACGTGGACAAATTTCGTGGCATCATGGCAATTGTGTACGCACTGATGATGTGCGGGTGCTTCTATCTGGCGTCAAAAATGGCGCGGGGTATGATGACACGAATGGCATTCATGGCAGTGACGCTGTTTCTTGTCTTTGTTTTGGGCTGTCTCGTCATAAAACTTCCGTTAAACGAAAATCAGCCACGGATAATCGTTTCGTTCTTGGTCCTGCCAGCACAGAACGCATCACAACAAAAGCAACAGGTGGCGAAACGTCATGGCGTATCTTCGCAAAGCCCGCGCTTTGGCAGGGGATGAACGTCATTGTACAACTCACGCCCATTTCGCTTTTGACCGTTTTCGCCATCCGAAACCGCCTTGCCGACCCATTGGTCTGGCCCGCCATCTTCGTCGCATTGGCCTGAGTCCTGCCGTTAAGTTGGCTTTATCATTATCTAACGGCTTTTGCCTTCCTTCCGGCGCTTGTTGCGCGCCTTGGATGGAAACGCGGCATCTACGCAATGTCAGTTCCCGCGCTCGTCACCAGCTCCGCGTTCTTTGTACTAACCCTATCTTTGCCCGCAGTAAAAACTCTCGCATACCCCGTGATGGGCGGGGCTATGGTCTGGATGGGTCTCGTCTTTCTATGGACCATACGCCAATCAGCGTTGAAACCGCCCTTGCGTACTACGAGCCAACCCCTATAACCCACGACAATTTGCGTGACCTAGGGGATGGCCGATGCCTAAAAGAACCGACATCAAGTCGATCATGATTATTGGCGCGGGCCCCATCGTTATCGGACAGGCCTGCGAATTTGACTACTCCGGCGCCCAGGCCTGCAAAGCCCTGCGCGAGGAAGGTTTCCGCGTCATCCTCGTCAACTCGAACCCCGCGACGATCATGACCGATCCCGGATTGGCCGACGCAACCTACATCGAACCCATCACCCCCGAAGTTGTCGCCAAAATCATCGAAAAAGAACGCCCGGACGCGCTTTTGCCGACGATGGGCGGCCAAACCGGCCTGAACACATCTCTAGCGCTCGAAGAAATGGGCGTCCTCGAAAAGTTCGGCGTCGAAATGATCGGCGCGACGCGCGATGCCATCGAAATGGCCGAAGACCGCAAACTGTTCCGCGAAGCGATGGAGCGCATCGGCCTCGAAAACCCGAAAGCCACCATCGTCGCCGCCCCGAAAGCCGAAAATGGACGCTACGACGTCCCAAAAGGCCTCGAAGACGCGATGGCCGCCATTGATTACGTGGGCCTGCCCGCCGTCATCCGCCCAGCCTTCACCCTTGGCGGTACCGGCGGCGGCATCGCCTACAACCGCGACGAATACTTCGAGATTTGTCGCCGTGGGCTTGAGGCCTCGCCCGTCGCGCAAATCCTGATCGACGAAAGCCTGCTTGGCTGGAAAGAATTCGAGATGGAGGTCGTCCGCGACAAAGCCGACAACGCCATCATCGTCTGCGCCATTGAAAACGTCGATCCAATGGGCGTCCATACCGGCGACTCGATCACCGTCGCGCCCGCCCTCACTCTCACGGACAAAGAATACCAAATGATGCGCTCGGCCTCGATTGCGGTCCTGCGCGAGATCGGCGTAGAAACCGGAGGCTCGAACGTCCAGTGGGCCGTGAACCCTGCTGATGGCCGCATGGTCGTGATCGAAATGAACCCGCGCGTGTCGCGTTCGTCCGCTCTCGCCTCAAAAGCCACCGGCTTCCCGATTGCAAAAATTGCGGCGAAACTTGCCATCGGCTACACTCTGGACGAGCTCGACAACGACATCACCAAAGTCACCCCAGCAAGCTTCGAGCCAACCATTGACTATGTGGTCACCAAGATCCCACGCTTTGCCTTCGAGAAATTTCCAGGCTCTGAACCCAGCCTTACCACCGCGATGAAATCCGTTGGCGAAGCCATGGCCATTGGCCGCACCTTCCACGAGTCGATGCAAAAAGCGCTCGCCTCATTGGAAACCGGCCTCACTGGCTTTGATGAAATCGACATTCCGGGCGCGCCAGATCGTGCAGCCATCACCGCGGCCCTTTCGAAGCGAACCCCTGACCGTATCCGCGTCATCGCCCAAGCCATGCGCGAAGGTCTGACCGACGAAGACATCCAAATAGTCACATCCTTCGACCCTTGGTTCCTTGCCCGTATCCGCGAGATCATCGAGGCCGAAGCCAGGATTCGCAAAGACGGCCTGCCCCTCACCGAACACGGATTGCGCGCCCTCAAAATGTTTGGCTTCACCGATGCGCGGCTTGCCATCCTGACAGGCCGCACCGAAACCAACGTCCGCAACGCCCGCCATAACCTTGGCGTCATAGCTGTCTTCAAACGCATCGACACCTGCGCCGCCGAATTCGAGGCGCAAACACCTTACATGTACTCAACCTACGAAGCCCCTGTCATGGGTGAGGTCGAATGCGAAGCCCGGCCCTCGAACGCAAAAAAAGTCGTTATTCTCGGCGGTGGTCCGAACCGCATCGGACAAGGCATCGAATTCGACTACTGCTGCTGCCACGCCTGTTACGCCCTGTCAGATCAGGGCTACGAAACCATCATGATCAACTGTAACCCCGAGACGGTCTCCACCGATTACGACACCTCGGACCGCCTCTATTTCGAGCCGCTCACCTACGAACACGTGATGGAAATCCTGCGCGTCGAGCAGGATAACGGCACGCTTCACGGCGTGATCGTCCAGTTTGGCGGCCAGACCCCGTTGAAGCTTGCAAACGCCCTTCACGACGCCGGAATCCCTATCCTTGGCACAACGCCAGACGCAATCGATCTCGCCGAAGATCGCGAGCGCTTTCAGGAACTTGTGAACCGCCTCGACCTCAAACAACCAGTTAACGCTATCGCTTCCACCGACGCACAGGCGATGCTGGCAGCTGAAAAAATCGGCTTTCCTCTGGTTATCCGTCCGTCCTACGTCCTTGGTGGCCGGGCCATGGAAATTGTGCGCGACACAGCGCAACTTGAACGCTACATCCGCGACGCGGTCGTCGTCTCCGGCGACAGCCCCGTTCTTCTCGACCGCTACCTTGGCGGGGCCGTCGAAGTTGATGTGGATGCTCTCGCAGACGGCGAAAACGTGCACGTCGCCGGCATTATGCAGCACATCGAGGAAGCCGGCGTCCATTCCGGCGACAGCGCCTGCTCGCTCCCACCGCACACGCTCTCAGATGATATCATCGCACGCCTGATCGAACAGACGGTGGCACTTGCAAAAGAGCTTAAAGTCGTAGGCCTGATGAACGTCCAGTTCGCCATCAAGAACGACGAGATTTACCTTATCGAGGTAAATCCCCGCGCTTCGCGCACCGTGCCATTTGTCGCCAAAGCCACTGACAGCGCCATCGCCTCTATTGCGGCGCGTCTCATGGCCGGGGAAAAGCTCGATGCCTTCCCGATGAAGCCGCCCCATGCGCCTGTCTCCGACGATGTTGTGATCCCAACGGGCGACCCGATGCAATTGGCCGATTTCCGCACGCCATGGTTCTCCGTCAAGGAAGCCGTCCTGCCCTTCGCCCGCTTCCCAGGTGTCGATACGCTTCTCGGTCCCGAGATGCGCTCAACCGGCGAAGTCATGGGCTGGGATCGCTCTTTCGCCCGCGCATTCCTGAAAGCACAGATGGGCGCAGGCGTTGACTTTCCAACGTCCGGCACGGTCTTCTTCTCAATCAAGGACGACGATAAATCCGACGAGCTTATTGAAACGGCTCGCATGCTGCGCGAGTTGGGTCTCTCCATCCTCGCAACGCGAGGCACGGCCAGCTTCCTCACCGAAAACGGTATCCCTTCCGACGTAGTGAACAAAGCCTATGAAGGCGGACGCACAATCGTCGATGTGATGAAGGACGGGGAAATTTCGCTGGTGATGAACACCACTGAGGGCGCGCAGGCAGTCGAGGACTCGCGCTCAATGCGCAACGTCGCACTGATGGACAAAATCCCCTACTACACCACCGCCGCCGCGGCCCATGCAGCAGCCCTTGCGATGGTCGCCCGGCGCGACGGCGAGATCGAAGTTCGCAGTTTGCAAGGCGCTTAAAACGCGCCTGGCTTTCGTATTGCGCTGTTAAGACATGGAAACAAATGCTCCAGGTCCGGGGTGCGAACGCGCGACAGCAACCGCATGCAGGGACGTGACAAAGACGTCCCGCCTTCAACCATTTCAAGGGGTTAACATGTTGGTTCGGAATTGGCCGCGACATGTGACGCGCGCCAGCACGACCATGCGTTAAGATACCGGCAACCCAGCGTCACCCTTGCCCTCAAGCTTTTGTTCCCGTTACGTAAACCGATCACATGACGAGATCCAAATGCACACGCCCATCATCACCGGCAGCGGCGTCTTCACGCCCGAGAACGTCATCACCAACGCCTAATTGGTCGTAAGCTTCAACGCCGCCCACGAAGAAGAGATCGTCAAAGGCGACATCGCCGCAAAGACGCATTCCAACGCTGATTTCATTCGTGATGCCAGCGGGATCGAGCAACGCTATGTGATTGATAAAGAGCGCATTCTTGACCCTACCCGCATGACACCTCGTCTAAACACGCGGCCAGATGATGCGCCGTCCCTGAAGGCTGAAATGGGCATCGATGCCATTCACAAAGCCTTGGCACAAGCTGGTCGCGATCCTGCAGATATAGACCTCATCCTTTGCGCCGCCTCAAACCACGAACGCGCATACCCCGCAATTGCTGTGGAAATGCAGCAGCTTCTGGGCGCGAGCGGTTTCGCCTATGACATGAACGTCGCCTGTTCCTCTGCAACTTTTGTACTGCAAACCGCCGCCGACATGGTGCGTACAGGGTCCGTCAAATGCGCCGTCGTTGTCAGCCCAGAGGTCTGCTCCGCCCACCTCGAATGGCGCGATCGCGATTGTCATTTCATCTTCGGCGACGTTGCTACAGCAATTCTGATCGAACCCGAAGCCGACGGCATGGCGGGTTTTCGTGTTCTCTCAACCCGCTGCGCGACTAAGTTTTCAAACAATATCCGCAACAATGACGGTTACTTGCGCCGCGCACACGACCAGATGGAAGACCGACGCGACATGCAGTTCATGCAGGAAGGCCGCAAGGTTTTCAAAGCAGTCCTACCCATGGTAGCCCGCCATATCACCAGCCATCTCCACGATGAAAGCCTTGATGCAAATGACCTCAAGCGCCTTTGGCTACATCAGGCCAACAAGACAATGAACGACTATATCGGCAAAAAAGTCCTGGGCCGCGAACCGACCGAAGGCGAGCAACCCAATATTCTACAAGACTGCGCAAATACGTCGTCCACCGGCTCCATCATCGCATCCTCCAAGTTTTCGCAAGACCTTGAGGCGGGCGATCTCGGTCTTCTTTGCTCGTTCGGCGCAGGGTATTCCGTCGGCTCTGCCGTCTTGGAGCGGGTCGGATCCATTCCGAAGCGCGCACGTCACACTCCGTTAACAAAAAATGGGTAAACAGCCGCCCAAGCCCTCTTGTTCAAGCGCTTGACCCGCGCTAGGCAAAATGAATGGCCAAACTCTATTTTAATTATTCCACAATGAATGCAGGGAAATCGACCCTACTTTTGCAGGCGTCGTATAACTATCGTGAACGCGGGATGCAGACGTATCTTTTGACGGCCGAGATAGATGGGCGCACTGGCGATGGCCTGATTGGCAGCCGCATAGGAATTAGCGCCAGAGCCGACACATACGACACAAAGTCGAACCTGTTCGACATGCTTCAGCGGCGTCAGAAAAGTGGCCCGATCGCATGTGTTTTCATCGACGAAGCGCAGTTTCTGACCAAAGATCAAGTTTGGCAATTGGCACGCGCGGTCGACGACCTGAAGCTGCCCGTGATGTGTTACGGTCTGCGGGTCGATTTTCGGGGAGAGCTTTTCCCCGGCTCGGCGGCACTTCTTGCTTTGGCCGACGAAATGCGCGAGGCGCGCACGATCTGTTTTTGCGGCAAGAAGGCGACGATGGTCGTCCGCCAGGACGAAGACGGCCATCCCCTTGCTGACGGAGCCCAAGTGCAAATCGGCGGCAATGACGCTTATGTTTCCCTGTGTCGCAGGCATTGGCGCGAAGCAATGGGCGAGCGACCGCCCACGCCCTAGCCCACAGGATTTGGCAGTGTTTTCCCATCAATCCAAGCGTTCAGATTGTCCACCGCCATCAGCCCCATATCAACCCGAACTTCAAGTGCCGCGGTGCCAAGATGTGGGAGCAGGGTAACGTTTTCCATAGCTTTCAGCGCTTCCGGCACAATCGGCTCTTGCTCGTAAACATCAAGCCCTGCGCCAGAAATCTGGCCCGCTTGCAACGCTGAAATGAGAGCAGCCTCGTCAACCACATCGCCCCGCGCGATGTTCACCAGGACGCTGTGCGGCTGCATCTTTCTCAACAAGTCAGCGCCCATAAGATGATGTGTTTCCGGGGTCGCCGGCACCGCCAGGACAACGATATCCGCCGTCGCACACAGCTCGCTCAAAGTATCCAATTGCCGCGCCGGAACGCCAGCATCCTTCACTTTTGACCGGTTGTAAAAGACAACGTTCATATCGAAACCAAGACCCGCGCGCTTCGCAATCGCTTTGCCAATCCGCCCCATCCCGATGATGCCAATAGTCTTGCCCGTGACATGAACCCCAAGAAACTGGGTCGGATGCCACCCTTCCCATGCACTGGCCCGTACAGCACGCTCGCCTTCACCCGCGCGTCGACAGGTCATCAAGATAAGCGTCATTGCAATATCAGCCGTAGCGTCTGTGACAGCGCCAGGCGTATTGGTGACCGCTATTCCCGAGGTGCGCGCGGCAGTCACATCGATATGATTATAGCCCACACCAAAATTGGCGAGTATTTTGCATTTCATGTCAGATGCTTGGCCAATGACAGTCGCTGAAAGCGGATCACCCAGCGTCGGCAAGATAGCATCATACCGACCCAAGGCGTCGACCATCTCGGCAGGTGGAAGAGGGCGCGTTTCTTGCCTCACGCTAACATCAAACCCCGCATCAACCGCCTGCAGAACAGCTTCAGGCAGCGGGCGCGTGATCAAAAGTTTCGGCATCAAAACATCTGCGCGCCAAGCGGCACGTCCTTATCTGGTTTCAGCAACACAACTTCGCCATCCGCGTCCGGCACCCCAAGCACCAAAACCTCGGATCTGAACTTTCCGATCTGGCGCGGCGCAAGGTTCACGACGGCCAGAACCTTTCGGCCGGGTAGGGTTTCAACATCATAGTGTCGCACGATCTGAGCCGAGCTCTTGCGCTCACCGATCTTTGGCCCGAAATCGAGGTACAACTTGATTGCAGGCTTGCGCGCCTCGGGGAACGGCTCGGCGCGAAGGATTTGGCCAACGCGGATATCGACCTTCAGGAAGTCCTCAAATTCAAGCGTCATGCCCCAAGCTCCCGACTACGGTCTGCCGCCGCGGCCACTGCACGATTAAGCAAGGCAGGAAACCCATTCTCGGCATCCATTAAAACCTCCAACGCAGCCCCCGTAGTGCCATTGGGGCTTGTCACGTTGATCCGCAGTTGCGTGGCGCTCTCCTCGGACGCAGCCGCCAATGCCCCCGCCCCGGCCACAGTTGCGACCGCCAATTCCATCGCCATTTCACGCGGTAAACCTTGCGCAACACCAGCATCTGCCATGCATTCGATCATGTGAAAGACGTACGCTGGCCCCGAGCCAGAGACACCTGTCACAGCGTCGATCTGGGCTTCGCTCTCCAATTCAACCGTTTTGCCTACAGCACACAATAGGGCGCGCGCCAATTCCAGACGCTCGTCACTGACATGCGCATTCCGACAATAAGCGGTGATCCCTTGTGCAATTGCCGCTGGCGTATTGGGCATTGCGCGTACGATAGGTGTCTTTAGGCCAAAGACTGCTTCAAAAGCAGCTATTTTCGTTCCCGCGGCAATTGATAAAAGGACGGTTTCACCGTTCCCATAACCTTGAATAGACGGCAGCGCGTCGCCCATCATTTGCGGCTTGACCGCAACCACCATAATCGCTGGATTGGAAGGCAACGTGTGGTTCACGCTTACGCCGCGCGCCGCAACCCAGTCCGGCGCATTCGGATCAATTACATGGACTGCCGACGCCGGAAGACCTTGCGACAACCAGCCTTCAAGCATAGCGCCACCCATCTTGCCGCAACCTAGCAGAACCAATCCCCGTTGAGGTATGTCGCCGAAATCCATGTCAATATTCTCCCGTTTGACCCTGAATACGGTAAACGCTCCGGTAGGGACAACCTCGTTTCAAACTCCGACGCGCAAGCTGCCCCACTCAAGCGCACGTCGCGCTCACATTTATTAGGAGGCTTGTATCCAGGCTTGTCGCTGTCGCCGCAGACCAAAGAAAAAACCGGGCCGCACTGGCGACCCGGTTTTCTTGCTTGACCTGCTGGCCGGGGGGATCAGCCGATTAACACACAGAATCAAGCTAACCTTGAGGTCTTTTCAAGCCGTGCCGTAAGCCTCGGCAATTGCCATATTCATCGCTTCGGCGGGTGTTTCATCGCCCCAAGCAACAAGTTGAAAGGCCGGATAGAAGCGTTCTGCCGACAAGACAGCCGCCCGGATCATAGTATCGATCTGCTCTGCTCCGGCAATCTGTCCACCTGCAAGGACAAGGCCATATCGCCAAACCATAAGCTTTTGCGCCGCCCAGTACGAGAACGCACCCGCCCAACACATATCGTTGGTGGCGTTCAAAGTTTCATAGAGTGCGCCCAGCTTCTCTTTCGGTGGATCCATCTCGAATGTGCAAATGAGGCGCAAGGTCTCGTCATGCGACGACCACGCTAGGGTAATGGAATAGGTCCGCCACTGCCCTTCGACCGCCATCGCGATCTGATCATCAGCGACCCTGTCGAAATCCCATTCGTGGTGCTCGGCAAGATGCTCGACAATGTCAATTGGATGGATTTCGTCTGTGGAAAAGTACTGCTCGGAAAGTGACATACGCGGCCTCATGTGCTCTGGCTGCGTGGCGTCTTCCGGCCACCACAGCTTGGTGCCTGCTCAAGGTCCGGTGGATTTCCCCCCCGACCTTACGATATATGGTGTGCGCAAAGCCCGAGTCTGTAAAGGTCTAATTTAGGAAATACCGGTGGATAACCTGCAACGCAGCAAGATTTCTGGGGATAAAACAGGCCAGGCCACGCAAGCCGAGCAGCTTGCGCGCTACCACGCTCCAAACAAGTTGGAATTTGGGTCAGAAGGCTTTTTAGCTGTCGCTAGAGGCTTCATGCGCATCAAGTCGCGCTTTCAAAACTTCGTTTTCTTCGCGCGCCTTTTGGGCCATTGCACGCACCGCGTCGAACTCTTCCCGCGTCACAAAATCGCGATCTGCAAGCCAGCGATCGACAAGGCCCTTCATGGCCGTCTCAGCTTCATCGCGCGCACCCTGTGCCACACCCATCGCATTGGTCATCAATTGCGAAAAATCGTCGATAATCTTATTGCGCGTCTGCATGGCTCCTCCGGGAATTGGCTACGATACCCTATATGGGGAACGTATCAGTGATCGCAAGGTTGACGTCTCTCCAATCCGCTGCCACTTCACTCAAACCATGTTACTTGCGATCCCTTTTCCCGACCTGTCACCAACACTGATCGAGATCCCGCTGGGACCGATCACGCTCCCTATTCGGTGGTATGCTCTGGCCTATATTGCGGGAATTATTCTTGGCGTCTGGATGGCCGGACGGGCCCTTGCGCGTCCTGCATTGTGGCAGAATGAAACACCGCCAATGACCAAGGAGCGGCTTGAGGATTTCACCACATGGCTGATAATCGGCATCATTCTGGGCGGGCGTATTGGGTATGTTCTTTTCTACGAACCTGCATATTTTCTTGAGAACCCGGGAGATATTCTGCGGGTTTGGACCGGTGGAATGGCGTTCCACGGCGGCTTTCTTGGCGTGTTGGTGGCTGGACTAATTTTTGCCCGAAAGCACCGCATTTCAATCCCGAAACTTGCGGATCTTGCCGCCCTTTGCACCGCTCCGGGACTTCTGTTTGGCCGTGTCGCAAACTTCATAAACGCCGAACTTTGGGGCCGCCCTACAGATGCGCCATGGGGCGTTATATTCCCGGGGGTACGCGCACAGGACTGTCCCGACATCGTGGGACCCTGCGCCCGCCACCCGTCACAACTTTACGAAGCCGGGCTAGAAGGTCTGGTCTTGGGGGTAATTCTTGTCTGGCTAGCCTTCACACGGGGCTGGTTGAGAACACCCGGAGCCATCTGCGGCTTCTTCCTTGCAGGCTACGGCGCGGCCCGCTTTTTTGTCGAATTTTACCGCGTCGCGGATGCCCAATATATCACCCCCGACAATCCACTGGGTCGCGTCCTGTTCGTTGGTGATTTCGGCCTGTCCATGGGCCAGATCCTATCGACACCGATGATCCTGATCGGCCTCGCCTTCATTGTCCTTGCCCGACGACGCGCATGACCACACTGTTTGACCGTCTCGCGCAGATCATCCGCGAGAACGGACCGCTAACCGTGGCCGACTACATGCGCCATTGCTTGCTTGACCCCGAGTTTGGATATTACTCAACACGCGATCCGTTCGGTGCCAAAGGAGACTTCACAACCGCCCCTGAGATCAGCCAGATGTTTGGCGAATTGATCGGGCTTGCACTTGCGCAGGCCTGGCTCGATCAAGGGGCACCGTCTCCGTTCGCCCTTGTCGAATTAGGCCCCGGTCGCGGCACGCTATTGGCTGACCTTCTACGGGCAACAAAGGGCGTCCCGGGGTTTCACGATGCAGCCCAGTTGCACATGATTGAAGCTTCCCCCACCCTCCGCGACTTTCAGATCAGGACCATCCCACATAAAATCCTGCACCACGACACACTGGCCAGCGTACCGGACCTGCCGGTTTTTCTGATCGCCAACGAGTTTTTCGATGCCCTCCCTATAAGACAATTTGTGCGAGACGGCGCGGGATGGCGGGAACGCGTGGTCGGGTTCGTTGACGGGGCACTGGCGTTTGGATTGGCGGATGTTTCCCACCCTCCAGGTCTTGAAGATCGGCTAAGCGACACAAAAGACGGTGATTTGGTTGAGATCAGCCCTGCCTATGCGGCCATCGCGCGCGATATCGACGCCCGCCTGACTCAAAAAGGCGGCATCGCCTACATCATCGACTATGGGGACTGGCGGTCCTTAGGCGACACATTTCAAGCCCTTCATGCGCATAAACCAGACCCCCCACTCGACAGGCCCGGATCGGCAGATTTGACGGCGCACGTTGATTTTGAAGCCATCGCGAAGGCTGTCCAGACTGCCACGACGTCTCGCCTGACCCCTCAAGGGGTCTTTCTCGAGCGCCTTGGAATTACTAATCGCGCACAAGCGTTGGCTCAAAATCTTGAGGGATCAGCCCTTGATCAGCACGTGGCGGCACATCGACGCTTGACGCACCCCGACGAAATGGGAACGCTCTTCAAGGTGATGGCACTTTATCCCAAAGATGGACCCCTCCCACCGGGAGTGACAGCGTGACGGTGGAAATCTTGACCTCTGACATGCTGTTGCCGGTCCGACATGGGTTTTTTACCCGTCGCGGCGGCGCATCCTCGGGAGTGTTTGAAGGGCTGAATTGTGGATACGGTTCGTCCGATCAGACCGAAATAGTGACGATCAACCGAAACCGGGTCGCTAAGGCAATGGGTGTCGCATCCGACTATTTGGCAAGTGTTCACCAAGTTCACTCAGCAACAGTCGTGACGTTTGACGGCGCGACAAATCAAGAACCCGACAAAGCTGACGCAATCGTAACAGCAACGCCCGGCGTCTGCCTGACGATCCTGACGGCCGACTGCCAGCCTGTGCTATTTGTCGATACGACCGCCGGAGTAATTGGAGCTGCACACGCAGGATGGAAAGGTGCAATCGGCGGCGTGCTTGAAGCCACGATTGATGGCATGATCGCTCTTGGCGCAAGGCGGCAGGACATTCGCGCAGCCATAGGCCCGTCTATTTCGCAGACTGCCTATGAAGTTGGCCCGGACTTCCTTGAGACATTTCTTGATGACGACCCCGAAAACAGTCGTTTCTTTGCCGGTGGTAACGGCGACCGAGTGCAGTTCGATCTTCCCGCCTACGGCTTACACCGTTTGCAAAACGCCGACATTGGGGGCGCCGAGTGGACACGACACTGCACCTACTCCGACCCTGAGCGGTTCTTTTCCTACCGGCGAAGCGTTCACGCACAAGAAGCAGACTATGGGCGCCTAATTGCGGCGATCTGTCTTTAGCATTTCGATGCCAAACCACCCTGAAACCGCCACGCCATTGCCCCATTGCCAGGTGACACTCTCTTAAGGCCCGGTGATATGCCGTGCGCAAGACAAGTGATGGAGATCGGGCTATGAAAATCAAGCCACGTTGGATGAAAAGCGTGATTGCAACGGCCAAAAAACAGTTGCCTACAATGCCGTTTCAGCGATCTGGAGCTATCGAAAACATACCCGTGAAACCGGCTTTTTCCGATCACGCTTGATCAGATTTGCGCCGAAATTGTGGCGCAGGCTGACCCCGTGATCCGAACCGCCAGACCGCTGCCAAAAGGTTGATTAAATGAGCTACACCCCACCAACCCTGCCGCCGTTTCCCGGAGAAACTCCCACGCGTCGCGTTCATTCAGAAGCGCGCTGGACAGCGCGTCGGGTCACACGACCCCAATCACAATCGCTCGCAACCAAACTAACGCGACGCTTCGAAGTTGAATGGCTCGCAGAAAATGGCGTCCAATCCTCCGTTCGAGTGGCCCCCGCTTTGCCTGTTTTTGAACAAGCCTTCGGGGCTTTTGCGCATGGTGTATTAGTCCAAACGACCGAAGGTCCGGTCGCTGTCGAAGACCTTTTGCCGGGTGCGTTTCTTGAATGCGCCGGCGGACATACGTCACAGCTCCTTTGGAAAGGCGCAATCACGCTGGTTCCGGGTGCTCCGTCAATGTCAGAATTGCCCGATCGCCTTTACCGGGTCATGCCCGATGCCTTTGGGCTGGGACGGCCATCACAAGACCAAACATTCGGCCCTCACGCACGCCGCTTTAACCGCGACCCAAAAGTACGTGCGGCACTTGGCGCGGAAACCGCCCTTGTCCCGCTTTCGGCAACAGCCGACGGCATGGCGGTAATTGAAGTGAACCCTATCGCAGCGACCCGCGTCTATCATCTTGCCTGCGAAAAACACGAAACGATCTTTGCGGCCGGGATGGAAGTCGAAACCTATCATCCGGGTCCGGATGTCGCGCTTTCCCTGTCTGACGAGATGATGCAGCATTTTTTGATGTTTTTCCCATACATCCGCAGCATACGGGATTTCGGACGCCTCACCGCGCCGCGGATCACGTCGGCAGAATTGGCGGCCATCACTTAGGCGTTCTTGGCGAGCCGCGCTTCCAAGATATCGAACGGGACACCTGGCGCATCTTTTGCATCGCGGATGACCAATGATGTCTTCACGCTTGCAACATTTGGCGCCGAGGTCAAAGATTCGGTCAAAAAGCGCTGGAACGTCGACAGATCCGGAGCGACACACTTCAAGATGAAGTCCACTTCGCCGTTCAGCATGTGGCATTCACGAACCAAAGACCACGCTTTGCAAAGGCCCTCAAATGCAACCAAATCAGCTTCAGCCTGACTTTGAAGTCCGACCATTGCGAACACCTGCACTTCAAAACCAAGCGACCGCGCATTAACCGACGCATGGTACCCCTTGATATATCCCTGCTCTTCAAGCGTCCGTACACGGCGTAAACAGGGGGGTGCAGAAATACCGACGCGCGACGCCAACTCAACATTGGTCATGCGACCGTCAGCCTGAAGTTCAGCAAGAATCTTGCGATCGATTAGATCAAGTTTAACACCCGACATAAGCCCTCCCAGTTTTGCATTCTTTAGGCGCAGCTAGTCCGTTGCGCAATAATATTTCAAAAATGAGTAATTTTATTATTGGATGCGGTCAACCCGGTCAACTCTATGCGATCTCTCTTTCCGTCCCTTCGCGCCGGGTTTATATCGGCCCTTGCTGCCACTCAAAGGGGATAGACATGGGCGATCAAAAGCACAGCCGCGTACTGATAATCGGGTCGGGTCCTGCGGGATATACAGCGGCTGTTTACGCCAGTCGCGCCATGCTGGAACCGGTGCTTGTGCAAGGCATTCAACCAGGCGGGCAGCTGACAATTACCACCGAAGTCGAGAACTGGCCTGGCGATATCGAAGTCCAGGGTCCTGACCTTATGGTGCGCATGGAAGCCCATGCGAAGAACGTTGGTACCGAGATTATTTCCGATCACATTCAATCGCTTGACCTCTCAAAGAGACCTTTCACCGCAATTGGTGACAGTGGCACAACCTACACTGCAGACGCGATCATTCTTGCCACGGGCGCGCAAGCCAAGTGGCTAGGCCTTCCCTCGGAGGAGCACTTCAAAGGCTTTGGTGTTTCCGCTTGCGCCACCTGCGACGGCTTCTTTTACCGCGGTCAGGAAGTTGCCGTAGTTGGGGGAGGGAATACAGCTGTAGAAGAGGCCCTATTCCTTACAAACTTCGCTTCCAAAGTCACACTGATCCACCGGAGAGATTCGCTCCGTTCGGAAAAAATCCTTCAGCATCGCCTGTTCAATAATCCCAAGATCGAAGTGATCTGGAACCACGAGATCGATGAAGTGGTCGGTGCAAGCAATCCCAGAGGCGTCGAAAGCCTGCGCTTGAAGCATGCTAAAACCGGCGAAATCAAAGAGATCACCGTGAACGGCGTCTTTGTCGCTATCGGCCACGCACCCTCGTCGGAGTTGGTGACGGAGCAACTTGAGTTGCACAATGGCGGCTACGTCGTGACCAAACCCGATTCAACAGCGACGTCCATCCCCGGTGTTTTTGCGGCAGGCGACATTACCGACCATGTTTATCGTCAAGCCGTAACTTCGGCCGGCATGGGGTGTATGGCGGCGCTTGAAGTCGAGCGCTTTCTTGCGGAACAAGCCGCCGAAAAGGACGTCATTGCGCCGGTCGGTGAGGATGCAAGCATTCCCGCCGAGTAGACTTCTGAAAGCTGAATATTGGCCAGTAGCGACAAATCTTGCCGATCACTTTCCTTTTTTTACGGACTATTCGAAGCGGTTTTTTAAACAAATGACCTGCTAACCTTGATCTTCCTGTGGTGCGTGTAATAGGTGCGCGGCATGCAATATTTGGCAAAGAGAACCTGATGAAAATCTTAAACCACGTTCCCATTCCGGAACTCTATGTCTCTTACGAAAGCGCCCAAAAGCTTAAAGTCGAAGCTGGGGAGATGCCGTCATGGGACCTGTCACCGCGCCAGATTTGCGACTTAGAGCTTCTTATGAACGGAGGCTTCAATCCTCTGAAGGGTTTTTTGAGCGAGGAAGACTACGATGGCGTCGTCGAGAACATGCGCCTCGCGGACGGCACAATTTGGCCCATGCCGATCACACTTGATGTCAGCCAAGACTTCGCAGACGGGCTAAACGTCGGACAAGACATCGCACTTCGCGATCAAGAGGGGGTCATTCTGGCCATTCTCTCGGTGACCGACCGCTGGACACCAAACAAAGCGCGCGAGGCCGAACAGGTTTTCGGTGCAGACGACGATGCCCACCCGGCAGTAAACTATCTGCACAATGTCGCCGAACCCGTTTATCTGGGCGGACCTATCACCGGCATCCAGCAACCGGTTCACTATGATTTTAAGATGCGGCGCGACACCCCGAATGAACTTCGCGCCTATTTCCGGAAAGTCGGATGGCGACGCGTTGTCGCTTTTCAAACGCGCAATCCGCTCCACCGCGCCCATCAGGAATTGACCTTTCGCGCCGCAAAGGAGGCGCAGGCCAATCTTCTGATCCATCCCGTTGTGGGTCTTACAAAGCCCGGTGACGTTGATCATTTCACACGCGTTCGCTGTTACGAAGCGGTCCTTGATAAATATCCAGCCGCGACCACAACGATGAGCTTGCTGAACTTGGCAATGCGTATGGCAGGTCCGCGCGAAGCTGTCTGGCACGGGTTAATCCGCCGGAACCACGGCTGCACGCACATGATCATCGGAAGGGATCACGCGGGGCCTGGCAAAAACTCTGCCGGCGAGGACTTTTACGGACCCTATGATGCACAGGACCTCTTTCGCGCGCATCAAGACGAGGTCGGAATTGAGATGGTTGACTTCAAACACATGGTTTACGTGCAGGAACGTGCCCAATACGAACCTGCCGACGAAGTCGTGGATGGCGCCACAGTGCTTAACATCTCAGGCACTGAACTGCGCCGACGCTTGCGCGAAGGCCTTGAGATTCCAGAATGGTTTTCATTCCCGGAAGTGGTCGAGCAATTGCGCACTCGCTATCCCCCGCGCGCTCAGCAAGGTTTCACAGTATTTTTCACAGGCCTGTCAGGCTCGGGGAAATCGACTGTCGCCAACGCATTGATGGTTAAGTTGATGGAGATGGGCGGGCGCCCGGTTACCCTGCTTGATGGCGACATAGTCCGTAAAAACCTCTCGTCCGAGTTAGGCTTCTCAAAAGCGCACCGCGATCTTAACATTCGCCGCATCGGCTATGTCGCCAGCGAGATCACCAAGAATGGCGGCATCGCAATTTGCGCGCCGATTGCCCCCTACGCGACAACACGGCGGGCAGTTCGTGAAGACGTCGAGATGTTTGGCGCGTTCGTGGAAATCCACGTTGCAACAAGCCTTGAAGAATGCGAGCGCCGCGACCGGAAGGGTCTATATAAACTCGCCCGTGAGGGGAAAATCAAGGAATTCACTGGGATTTCCGATCCTTATGATGTCCCCGCCGAACCCGAGCTTCGTCTTGATACAGAGAATGCCGAAGTGGACCACTGCGCGCATCAGGTCTTGCTGAAGCTGGAACAGATGGGGCTGGTTGCCGGTTAAATAGTGCCGTCTGGGCCAGTGATGGCATCCGCAACCATTTGCCAGTTTGCCTCCGAAGACGCGACAATAAGCCGACCTTCGCGCTGGGTAGGACGATACGGCTCGCCAGTCAGGAGGCGTGCAACTCCACCGGCCTCTTCAGAAATCAGGCATCCGGCTGCGTGATCCCACGGGTTCAGAACTGGCGAGACGCAAAAATCGACGATACCTCGCGCCAGAAGTCGATACTCGTGCGCCGAGCACCGAAGGGCGTCGGTTTTGTGAAATTCCGGTAGCCGTGAAAACAGGCGACGGCGTTCGTCACCTTCAAAAAGATAGCTGTGGACATAGCCGATCGCATTCGAAGCGATCCGGTCGCAATCCTGCGTGAACCGCAGTTGCGTTTCAGCCCCATCTGATTTCACAAATCGTGCGCCCTGCCCACGTGTGGCAATCACCCAGTCGTCTCCGATTGGATCGTAGATCATCCCCCACTCGGTCTCGCCATTCTGCGACAACGACAAAATCACCCCGAAATTTGCAAGCCCATTTGCGAAATTCCAGGTGCCGTCTATGGGGTCGACGATAAGACAAACGCTGCAATCAATTGCATCGCGAACGCTCGCGTCTTCGGAAACTGCCTCTTCTCCGACAACAGCAACACCCGGCAAAATCGTGATTGCGACCTCACTCAAACGCCTCTCCGCCTCGCGGTCCGCCACGGTAACCAGATCGTCCATCCGAGACTTTGTTGCGATGTCACCTTCGCCCAAAAACCGAAACCGAGGCAGTATTTCCTCTGCCGCGATCTGGCGCACAGCGGCAATCAGTTTGGCTTCAGCCTCAGCCGGGAAAATCACACCGCCAGCCCTCTGCCCTTCAGCAAAGCTTCAGGGCCCGGCATTTTACCTCGGAAGGCCAGATAAAGATCTGCTGCATCCTTTGAGCCGCCCGCGGACAAAACGTGCTGTTCAAGTTTTGCCGCAATCCCTGCGTCAAACGGTCCGCCAGCTTCAATAAACGCCTCGAAAGCATCCGCATCCATGACCTCGGACCACATGTAGCTGTAGTAACCACTGGAATAGCCGTCTCCGGCAAACACATGCGCGAAGTGCGGCGTTGCATGTCGCATCGCGATCGCGGGCGGCATACCGATGCGATCCAAAACTTCGGCTTGTCTTTGCATCGGGTCGGTCGCCAGATCGCCTTGATGAAAATCGAGGTCCACAAGAGCCGACGCAACATATTCCACTGTCTTAAACCCCATATCATAAGTTCCGGCAGCAAGAAGCCGATCAAGCATGTCTTGCGGCATCGGCGCGCCGGTTTCAGCGTGTGTGGCGAATTCAGAAAGAACTTCCGGAACTTCCAACCAGTGTTCGTAGAGCTGGCTCGGCAATTCTACAAAATCTCGGGCGACGCTCGTTCCGGAAATGGTTTCGTAAGTGACATCACTCAACATTTGATGAAGCGCGTGGCCAAATTCATGAAACAGCGTCCGGGCATCGTCGTAACTCAACAATGCGGGGCGTCCCTCTGGGGGCTTCGCAAAATTGCAGACGTTGATCACGACGGGATGAACGTCCCCACCAAGTTTGCGCTGCGACCGCAAGGCGGAACACCATGCACCTGACCGCTTGGAGCCACGCGCAAAATAGTCGCCGATGAAAACCGCCAGATGCTCACCGTTTCGCACGATTTCCCACGCCCGTGCATCCGGATGATTGAGTGACACGCCGTCAAGCGGGCGCGCCTCGATCCCAAAAAGGCGGGTCGCACAGGCAAACGCAGCCTCGATCATGCGGTCCAACTGAAGATAGGGCTTCAGAGCGCTTTCATCCAAATCATGTTCTTGCGCGCGGCGCTTCTCGCCGTAATACCGCCAGTCCCACGGCTGCAGATCGCCCTTCACGCCATCAGAATGCAGCATCTCTTCAAGATGCCCTGCATCTGCCAGCGCACCAGCGCGCGCAGGCTCCCAAACCTGCATCAGCAGATCTTGGGCAGCTTGGGGAGTCTTCGCCATCTCGGTTTCTAACTTGAAAGACGCGAAATCGGGGTACCCCAGCAGGCGCGCCCGTTCAGCCCGCAGCTTCAGCGTCTCCGCGACCTTCGCGCGATTGTCCGTCTCTCCGCCATTGGCACATCGCGAAGTCCAGGCACGCCATGCTTTCTCACGCAGGTCTCGGCGCGTTGAAAATTGCAGGAACGGGACGATCAGCGAACGCGACAACGTGATGACAGGCCCAGGCCGCTGCTTTTCGTCGCCGGCCGCCTTTGCTGCCTCAATCAGAAAGTCCGGCAGACCCGCAAGATCGGCGTCGGTTAGATCCATCACCCAACTGCGTTCTTCGGCAACGATGTTTTGCGTAAACTCAGTGCCAAGCGTCGCCAATCGCGATTTAACCTCAGCCAATCGCTCACTCTCGGGCCCCTCCAGGCAAGCACCCGCACGCACAAAGCTGCGATGGGTCAGCATCAGCACACGCGCCTGCTCGTCAGTCAAATCAAGTGTGTCCCTGGCCCCCCAGATTGCTTCCACCCGCTGAAACAAGGCTCGGTTGCGTGTGATTTCAGACGAATAGTCAGAGATCAAAGGCGAAAACCTGCGCTGAAGCGCCTCGCGTTTGGGGTTGGCGTCGGTTCCTGAAAGATTGAAAAACACCGACAAGACGCGACCCAAAGCCTCGTCTGCAAGCTCAAGCGCTTCAATTGTGTTCGCGAAATCGGGCGGCTCTGCGGTGTCTACTATGGCCGCAATATTGGCGCGGGCCTCGCTCAAAGCTACGTCAAGGGCTGGTTCGAAATCATCATCTGCGATGGCCGCAAAGGGCGGTAAGGCAAAGGGGGTGGTCCACTCGCTAAGTAGGGGGTTCGACATAATGGCTCCTGTTGCGACTCGCGTCATCCTTTGACCCTATTCCCCGCAAGATCACCATTCCAGTGCTCTAGCCGGCGGTCCCACAAATCTTGCAATCGTTCCGGCGTTCTACGGCGATGATCCGCGTATCCGCATAGAGTGCGTCGTAGATCAGCAAGCGCCCGTGCAACGTTTCGCCCGCTCCCGCCAGAAACTTAACCGCTTCAACAGCCATCATCGCACCGACCACGCCGGGCAACGGCGACAACACGCCCCCCTCCGCGCAAGAAGGCGCAAGTCCGGCCGCCGCAGGTTCCGGGAATACACAGGCGTAGCAAGGCCCCTTTCGTGACGGATCAAAAACACTGATCTGACCCTCCCACTGCGTGATCGCGGCGGAAACCAGCGGAATGCGCAGTCCCACGGCCGTTTCGTTTACAAGATACCGAGTTTCAACATCGTCACATCCGTCCAAGATCAGATCGTAGTCTTGAAACAACTCACGCGCGATATCGGCCGTCAAACGTCGGTGGTAGGGACGCACTTCAACAAAAGGGTTTTGAGCGCGCATTGCCTGTTCTGCAGAAAACACTTTTGGCATTCCGATACGATCATCTGTGTGGATGATCTGCCGCTGCAAATTCGAATTCTCGACCACATCATCGTCGATAACACCAATCGTCCCGATACCCGATGCTGCCAAGTACAAAAGTGCTGGCGACCCCAGCCCTCCGGCCCCAACAACAAGAACGGCGGCATTTTTCAGTCGTTTCTGCCCAGGGCCGCCAATTTCGCGCAACACAATATGGCGCGCATTGCGTTCAAGTTCCGAGCTTGATGGAACATTTTCGGTTTTTGGCAAATTCTCCGGACGAACCCGAGTACGGAGCTTTTTGAGGCCCTGCGAATATATCCAAACCATACCCGCGAGAAAGCCAAGCGAGATCCATTCGCCCAAGGACCCGCCAGTTGCAGCACGCAATGCATGCCCTTCCGGGAAAATTGCTTGCACCACAAGAACGCCGACATAAAGAAGCGCAATCATCAAAAATCGCGCATTCGTGGGCATTCGCAGGATATGCCCGATCCCCCAAAGCATCGCGGCCATAGCCAATACGAGCGTCATCAGCCGCGTCCCGTCGATCCGAAGCCGCCGGCACCCCGGTCGGTGCCTGACAGTTCAGTCACAAGTTCAAACCGCGCCTGCACCACCGGCGCCACCACCATCTGCGCGATCCGGTCGCCATGGGCGACCGCAAAAGGCTTCGCGCCGAGGTTTATGAGAATGACCCCAACCGCCCCCCGGTAATCGGAATCGATCGTACCCGGCGTATTTGCCAGCGTGATCCCATGCTTCAACGCCAGTCCCGAGCGAGGACGGATCTGGATTTCATATCCCTCCGGAATATGTACGGAAAAGCCAGTTGAAACCAACATTCGCTCACCGGGTGACAGAACAATTCCCCCGCGATCAGCAAACGCCAAGTTCGCCCGAACATCTGCTCCAGCCGCTCCCGATGTCGCGTAATCTGGCAAGGCGATCTCAGGGTCGGCCCCGTCTAGTCGCATTATTTTAATGACCGGGCGCATGTCAACCAAGCGCCGCGGCAATACGAAGTGCCAGTTTGCGGGCTACATCATCTTTTGATGCCCGCGGCCAAGTTTCAGGACCGTCGGCGTCAATTACGGTGACGGCATTCTCGCTACCGCCCATGATCCCCGTCTCTGGCGAGACGTCATTCGCAACGATCCAGTCGCACCCCTTGCGCTTGCGCTTTTGGGCTGCGTGAGCCACGACATCGTCAGTTTCGGCCGCAAAGCCGACGACAAGTTCGGGGCGCCCCTTCGTCATTTGCGATACTGTCGCCAATATGTCCGGGTTCTCCATAAGGGCCAGCGCGGGCGGCCCTTCGGCTTTCGCTTTCTTAATTTTACCAGCCGCGACTTCGGCAACGCGCCAATCCGCTACTGCCGCAGCAAAAACCGCCGCATCTGCAGGCAATGCCGAGATCACCGCATCAAGCATCTCGCTCGCTGTTTCAACTTTCACGACCTTGACGCCCAAAGGAGGCGCTGTACGTGCCGGCCCAGTGACGAAAGTAACCTGCGCGCCAAGGCCCGCCAGGGCGGAAGCGATGGCACTCCCCTGTTGCCCGGACGAGCGGTTCGCAAGGTACCGCACGGGGTCAATCGGCTCGTGTGTCGGACCAGACGTCACAATAATGTGCCGGCCACCCAGAGGGCCAGTGGCCAATAGGGCCATGATCTCGGCATGGATCTCCACCGGTTCTGTCATGCGACCAGGACCAAATTCACCACAAGCCATGTCCCCTTCATTGGGGCCAATACGATGGATGCCGTCTGCCTCTAGCGTCGCAATGTTGCGTTGATTTGCTGGGTGAAGCCACATGCGGACATTCATCGCCGGTGCGACCAGCACGGGTGTGTCAGTTGCCAATAGAAGGGTAGATGCCAGGTCATTGGCCTGACCATTTGCCATTTTGGCCATCAAATCCGCAGTTGCCGGTGCGACAACCACCAAATCAGCGGACCGACTAAGCTCAATATGACCCATTTCGGCTTCATCGGTCAGATCGAAAAGATGCGTGTAGGCTTTATGTCCGGCAAGGGCCGCTGCCGAAAGCGGTGTCACGAATTGCTCGGCCGCGCGCGTCAGGACCGGCGTCACGGACCCTCCCTCACGTTTGATCAGACGGATCAATTCGAGGGATTTATAGGCAGAAATTCCGCCCCCAATGATCAGTAATATGCGTTTGCCTTGCAACATGTCAGCACTCCACGCGTTTGCCGATCAAGTGTTACGGGCACGCTGTCCAAGGGGCAAGCCATGGTGTGCGCAACAAAAACCGGACCGTCATCCGCCGATCCCTCTATTTAGGAGCAGTTGAGGTTTAGACAAAAAACTCGAAAACTTCCTTGGATTGCGCTTCGAGGTTCTTTCGCATTTTCCCAAATGCCGCCGCTTCTAGCTGCCGAACCCGTTCTTTCGAAAGACCAAGCTCGTTGCCGAGGCTTTCCAAAGTGCGCGGATCGTCGCGAAGTTTGCGTTCCCGAACAATGAACCGTTCGCGCTCGTTCAACGCGGACATCGCGGTCACCAACCAAGTCCGAAGCGTATCGTTATCTTTCTTCTGTTCCACGCGCGCGGACTGCTGTGCGCCTTCGTCTTCCAGAGTTTCAATCCATTCGCGGCCCTCATCGTCCGACGACTGCGTCGCATTCAACGAGAAATCAGAGCCCGCCAAGCGACCTTCCATCATTTCCACATCGTGCAGCGGAACCCCGACTTCTTGCGAAATCATCTCGCGCATTTTATGGCGATCAAGTGCCTCACCTCGACCCGCAGCCTCACGCTCGAGACGAGCCTGCACGCGGCGCAGGTTGAAGAAAAGAGATTTTTGCGAACTTGTGGAGCCTGTCCGAACCATCGACCAATTGCGCATGACGTGATCCTGGATAGACGCTTTGATCCACCAAACAGCATAGGTCGAAAAGCGCACACCGCGGTCGGGATCAAACTTTTCGGCTGCTTTCATCAAACCAAGATTTGCTTCTTGAATCAAGTCGTTCATTGGAGCGCCATAGCGTCGGAACTTTGAAGCCATGGAAATCGCCAGGCGCATATAGGCTGTAATGAGCCGGTGAAGAGCTTCCTCATCACGGTCATCACGCCACGCATAAGCAAGTCTCAGTTCAGTCTCGGCATCAAGCAATTCAGCTTTCATTGCCTTTCGTGAGAGTGAATGATCGTTGACCCCGTCCAGCGCCATCATAGTTCTCCCTGAGTTGACCGATTAACCTGTGTTTACTCTATCGCTTACAATTTCTACGGCTCCATTTTCGGGTTGGATCACTTTTGGCCAGCCTTCGCCGTGACAGCCATGCCGAACCACGCCCGGCGGGCTACCTACACTAAGGTTTGCCTAACCAAACCTCGGGCATACCCGCAGCGAACATATTCATGGATGCACGCCCGCATAGGGTTGCCGTTGAAGGCATCGAGGGACAAGACGCTCTGTCGCCGGGCGTGCCGTCGTCTTCCATCATCGGCTTGCCCCGCAAAACAATGACCGAAGCCCGCGAGCGGGGTCGTGCGGCACTAACCAGTTTATCAATCGCGCTGCCGCCGAAACGCGGAACGGTTAATCTGTCGCCCGCAGACATGCCAAAGGAAGGCTCCTATTCGATCTTCCCATCGCGCTGGCCGTCCTCCCAGCGATTGGCGTGATCCCACCGGACGACGTCGACAGATCGGTAGCTTTGGGGAACTCTCCCTGGACGGCGGTCTTATTCTGGTCGCGGGCGCCCTTTCCGCCGCACTTGCAGCTGTCGACTCCAGCCGCACCCTTATGTGTCCGAAAGCATCGGACAGAGGCGGTATGGGTTGGAGACACGGCTGTCTACGCACCTGCCAGGTTTTCAGAAGCAATTGCACACCTGAACGAGGATCGACCCCTTGCGATCTCAGAGCTGGTCGAAATCCAAAACGGACCGGCGCAGCTCAATCTGCGTGACGTCCGCGGACAGGAAACCCGCAAAACGCGCTTGAAATCGCTGCTGCAGGTCGAGACCATCTGTTGTTGGTTGGGACAACAGGGGCAGGCAAGTCAGTGCTTGCGGCACGATCGCCCGGAATTCTTCCGGAGCTTAGTTCTGAAGAAGCCCTTGAAACCTCGATGGTGCATTCACGCACCGAGGTGCCGCAGGTCTCGTTCTCCGATCTTGGAAGTCACACCCCAAAGGGCGAGGCCTCGGCAGTTGTAGCCGGTCGCCTGGCCGCCGCGCGCACGGCAGACTGCGAGATATGCGCAAGCTACTGAAATCCGTGCAAATGCGGACTTAGGCGGCATCTGGCTAGACGCCGTTGCCATGCCAGATGCCGAAGGAAAGAAGTTTCTGATGCAGGCGGACGAAAAGCTTGGATTTTTGGGCGCGGATAGCATCGGGTACTTCGCGTCGCCCGCACAATCTCTGACCTATTAAACACCGAAAACGCGTCGCTAAATAAAATCGCAGAGGCCGTGGCGTTCCGGCTGGCGGGCCAACCGATCTAAACCACTTGTGGACTAGGTTTTGCGGGCTTCGATCGCGTCCCAGATCGCACCAGCCGCATTGATTCCGTCAAAGCGCTCAAGCTCTTGAATGCCGGTTGGCGAAGTCAAATTAATCTCAGTCAGATAACTTCCAATGACATCTATGCCGACGAAAACCTGACCCTTTTCGCGCAAGAGCGGTCCAATAGCGGCGCAAATCTCGTGATCCCGCGCCGACAATTCGACCTTTTCAGCCCGCCCCCCGACGTGCAGGTTTGATCGCGTCTCTCCGGCGGCAGGAACCCGATTGATGGCCCCAATTGGCTCGCCGTCCACAAGGATAACCCGCTTATCTCCGTTTGAAACATCCGGCACAAACTTCTGCGCAATCAGAGGCTCACGATTCATGCTGGTGAACAGTTCATGCAAGCTGACGAGGTTGCGGTCTGCATGCACAAGCCGAAAGACGCCAGCGCCGCCGTTGCCATACAGAGGCTTCAAAATCATGTCGCCATGACGGTCGCGAAATGCCTGTATCGTCTTGAGATCGCGCGCAATTGTGGTTGGTGGAGTGAGATCAGGAAAGCCCAAAACAAGAAGCTTCTCAGGGTAATTTCGCACCCAAAACGGATCGTTCACGACCAACGTTGAAGCCGGTAGACGTTCTAGAATATGCGTACTGGTAATATATCCCATATCAAATGGCGGGTCCTGTCGTAGCCACACGACGTCGAAATCAGCGAGATCAACGGTCTCTTCGGGGCCAAGATCGGCGTGGTTCCCAATCTCGCGGCGCACCGTCAGGGCATGGCCCCGCGCGGTGACACGCCCCTCGTCCAGAGCCAACGCATCCGGCGTATAGTAGAAAAGCTCGGCTCCGCGCGTCTGCGCTTCCTCCGCCAATCGAAAGGTCGAATCAGCGTTGATATCGATTGATCCAATTGGATCCATTTGAATTGCAACACGCACAACGAAGCCCTCCCTTTAGATCGGTTCGAGACCTTGTGACCCATCCTTGCAAGCACTGCAACGCACGGAACCTATGCGCCGAAAGGGAAACGTTTTCGATAATCGGGCACGCGCCCGTGTCATTCACCAAGGCCACGTCGATCCGAATGCCCGTTTCTAGCCCCTGCGGAGATTGCGCGGCAAACTCTTCAGACACACCCCGATACGGCCAGGCTGGCGCCTTGTTATCCGGTCCACGGCCGTAGCGAAGTCCTTGGCTCTTTTGACTTCGACAAAGACAAAAAAGGGATCCGAGCTGAAAAACAAGATCAAATTCGCCGGACTTACTGCGCCATCGGCGCCTCACGACTTTGGCCCCGTCGTCACAGACGCGACGCTTGCCGCATTCTTCAGCAAATATGCGTTTAAGATAGATCGCCAGAGCGCGCGTCTGCTTGTTCATTGCCCGCTCCTTTGCGGGGCCACCACTCGCTAACCGGGACAAGTTTTAAGCTAATCTTCACTCTGAATCTCAAGGCCAAGTTGGTAGAGATCCCGTTTTGACACTCCAAAGCGATCCGCCACATCCGTCGCGGCGGCCTTGAGTTTTTGCGTCTTCATCGCTTCAGTCATTGCGTCTCGTACTCGCGCGGGGTCAACTTCTGTCGCGCCTTTTGCGATGCACAAGACGATCTCGCCCTTTGGCACTATACCGTCGTACTGCTCGGCCAAATCAGCGAGCGTTCCGCGCCGAACCTCTTCGAATCGCTTGGTCAGTTCGCGACAGACCGCCGCGTCACGCTCTGGACCCAAAACCTCAACGGCAGCGGCAAGCATGGCCGACAGACGGCGCGGACTTTCAAACAAGACAAGCGTGCCCGCAACGTCGCGAAAGCTTTCCAGAAACGATTTTCGTGCAGATTTCGCTGTTGGCGAGAATCCAGCAAAAATGAAACAATCACTCGGCAGTCCGCTTAAGGTCAGTGCAGCAAGTACCGCCGACGGCCCCGGGGCCGAAGTGATGACAAGCCCCTCGCCAGTCATGGCGCGTCCAAGCGAATACCCCGGGTCGGCGACCAGTGGCGTTCCAGCGTCCGAGGCATAGGCCACGGATTTGCCTGTGCGCACTGCATCCAGCAGTCGCGGCCGCATCGCAGCACCGTTATGGTCATGATACGCCAACACCCGTCTGCCATCCAACGGCACGCCGTGAATTTCCATCAAACGCCGCAAAGTTCGCGTGTCCTCTGCCACCAGCACATCCGCCGCGCGAAGAATATCAAGCGCCCTAAGAGTGATGTCGCGCGCATTTCCAATTGGAGTTGCAACGAAGTATAGGCCCGCAGCAAGCGGCACCTGGCTCGCTTCACTTACCATTTCCGCGTCCGCGATTTACTTGATCGTCGATTCTGCATAGGGTCGCGCAAAATGTTTCCACCGTTTTGAGGTACCTATCCAATGGTCGCTTTTTTGGCTCTTCGCCGCAAGTTACTCTCTGGCTTTGTTGCACTTTTTGCAATGGGCGCGCTGATGGCGTGTGATGCATCGCTTGGTTCCGGTCCGTTGATAAATGCCTCGCGCGCCGTCCCGGTTGCTTTGCTTGTTCCAAAAACTTCAGGCGTTGCCGGTGATCTAGCACAATCGCTTGAAAACGCAGCGCGATTGGCAGTGAGCGACCTTCAAAGCGTTGAAGTCGACTTGCGCGTTTATGATACGGCTGGAACGGCCGAAGGTGCAGCACTGGCTGCAAATCAGGCGGTGAGTGACGGCGCGCGGATCATTGTCGGCCCGCTGTTTGGCGAGGCGGCCTCGGCCGCCGGACAGGCAGTTGCGGCGCGCGGCGTGAACGTTCTCACTTTCTCAAACAACCCCGCCATTGCTGGCGGCAACGTTTTCCTTTTGGGAAACACGTTCCAAACTTCCGCTGACCGTCTCGTGCGGTACGCTGCCAGCCAGGCAAACGGCGATATTTATATCGTCCACGCCGAAGATGGCGCTGAGATTGCTGGACGAGATGCAATTCAGCGCGCGATAGCAGCCAACGGCGCACGTTTGGCAGGGACATCATCCTTCCCGCTTTCACAGCAGGGTGTCATCGCTGAGATCCCGAACATTTCTCGCGCTTACCGGGCGTCGGGGGCTTCGTCGCTCTTTGTGACATCCGGTACTTCCGGGGCTCTGCCCTTCCTTGCAGAACTTCTCCCAGAAAACGGGATCGACGCCGAAGCTGCACAATTTATTGGCCTGCAAAGACTTGATATCCCGACAAGCGCATTGTCGCTAAAGGGGTTGCAAGGCGCATGGTTTGCAACCCCTTCGCCTGATCGCACGGCGCGGTTCAACGCGCGCTATCAGGCGGCGTACGGGGCATTGCCGACGCCCGTTGCAGGCCTTGCCTACGACGGTATCGCCGCAATCGGAGCGCTGGTTGCCCAAGGCAATTCTAACGCTCTGACGCAACCAGCATTGACCCAAGGCGCCGGCTTCGCCGGTGTCTACGGCCCGTTCCGGTTCTTCCCAAATGGCACCAACGAGCGCGGCTTGGCCGTTGCGCAAATTCAGAACAATCAGGTGATCGTCATTGACCCCGCTCCAACAAGCTTTGGAGGCGCCGGTCTCTGACCTCGCGCCACCGTTGGGTGAAGACCCAACAAAACACCTGATCGCGCCTGCGTCTGAGATTTTTGACGAAGCCGCCATACGTGCCGAAATCGCGGCTAATCTGCCAGATGGCGCCGACAGTCGCGCTGTCCGGCGGGTTACTGTCGATACGTTGAAAACAGCCATTTCGTCTGGTCGCAAGATCATCGAAGACGCTTTCGAACGCGCGCCTCTTGCCGCGCGACCTGCCGTTGTCTCCTACGCATTTTTAACCGATGGCGTGATCCGCACCGTGCTGCATGTGGCTCAGACCTACCTCCACCCCAATCCAAATCCGACCGAGGGCGAGCGGATAGCGGTTTTGGCCGTCGGAGGATACGGACGCGGAGAAATGGCGCCATATTCGGATGTTGACCTGCTGTTTTTGAACCCATGGAAAATCACCCCATGGGCCGAAAGCCTGATCGAAAGCATCCTCTATATGTGCTGGGATCTGCATCTGAAAGTCGGTCATTCAAGCAGAACGGTGAAAGACTGCATTCGCCTTGGTCGCGAAGACTATACGATTCGTACCGCGCTTCTTGAGCATCGTTTTCTGGTCGGGGACCAGGCCATCGCGCAGGAGCTTTCTAAAAAGCTGAAATCAGACCTGTTCAAGAACACAGCTTCGGAATTCATCGAAGCCAAACTTGCCGAACGCGCCGAGCGTCACCGGAAACAAGGTGGCCAGCGCTACATGGTAGAGCCAAACGTCAAAGAAGCCAAAGGTGGCTTGCGCGACCTGCAAACGCTGTTCTGGATCGGCAAGTACATCCACGGTGTCCGTGATGCCGCTGATTTGGTCAGGATGCGCCTGCTGCGCCAAGACGAATATGATGACTTCGTTGCCGCCGAAACGTTCCTCATGGCGATCCGCAACCATCTTCACATTGTTGCCGGTCGCGCCATGGATCAACTTACTTTCGACATGCAGGTCGAAGTTGCAAAACGCATGGGGTACGTCGACAAAGCAGGGCGGCGCGCCGTCGAATTCTTCATGCAGGACTACTTTCGGCACGCAACAACCGTGGGAGAACTGACACGCATCTTTCTGACCGCACTTGAAGCAAAGCACGTCAAAAAAGCACCTTCATTGGTCAACTTCTTCCGTCGCCGCCGAAAAGTTAACGTCCAATACACTATCAAACAAAACCGTCTGACCGTCACACGTCAAAAGCCGTTTCTGGCGGACAATCTCAACCTTCTTCGCATTTTCGATGAAGCCCTTCGAACCGGCTATCTCCTGCATCCTGACGCCATGCGTTTGATCTCAGCCAACCTTCACCTGATCGACGACACAATGCGCACCTCGGCTGAGGCAAACCGCATTTTCATAGATTTGCTACTGAAACGCGGCAACCCCGAACGCGCTCTACGTCGGATGAACGAACTAGGCGTGCTTGCAGCCTTTGTCCCTGAATTCGCGCCCGTCGTCGCGATGATGCAGTTCAACATGTACCACAGCTACACGGTGGACGAGCATACGATCCAATGCATCTCGACACTGGCGCAGATTGAGCGCGGTGAGCTTGTCGAGGAGCTTCCGGTCGCAAGCGGCATTCTCAAACGCGGCGTAAACCGCAAAGTGCTTTATGCCGCGTTGTTCCTTCATGACATAGGCAAGGGCCGGCCCGAAGATCACTCGGTGCTCGGGGCGCAAATCGCACGAAAAGTGGCGCGACGCTTCGGGTTAAAACAGGACGAGGTTGAGACCGTCGAATGGCTTGTCCGCTATCACCTTTTGATGTCGGACATGGCACAAAAGCGCGATATTTCCGAACCCCGCACGGTTCGTGATTTTGCGAAAGCAGTAAAAACCCAGAAACGGCTCGATTTACTGACGGTCGTGACGGTCTGTGACATCCGAGGTGTCGGACCCGATGTCTGGAATAACTGGAAGGCGCAACTGATCCGCGCCCTTTATTGGCAGACGTCTTCTGCCCTCGAACATGGTCTAGAAGACGTAAACCGCGAAACGGCCGAGAAAGAAGCCAAGAAAGCCCTTCGCGCGGCCCTTTCGGACTGGCAAAGCAAACCTCTTCGCACCGAAACTGCACGTCACTATGGCACTTACTGGCAAGGCCTGCCAAGCGAAGCGCATGTGATTTTTGCCAATCTTCTGAAAGACATCGCCGACGACGAGATCCGCATCGACATCAAACCAGACGACGACCGCGATGCGACGCGGGTTTGCTTTGCACTTGCAGACCATCCCGGCATTTTCGCCCGCCTCGCAGGGGCCTTGGCGCTTGTCGGGGCCAACGTTGTAGACGCACGTACCTACACATCGTCCGACGGGTACGCGACAGCAGTGTTCTGGATACAGGATGCAGACGGCGCCCAATACGAGGCCGCTCGGCTTCCACGCCTGAAGTCGATGATCAGAAAAACGTTCAAAGGCGAAGTTCTTCCGCGCAAATCACTGGCCGACCGCGACAAGCTGAAAAAACGCGAGAAGGCGTTCAACGTCGCCACTTCGATCACCTTCGACAACGAGGGCTCGGATATTTACACCATCATCGAAGTCGACACTCGGGACCGCACCGGACTGCTGTACGATCTGGCGCGGACCCTTGCCGAGGCGAACGTCTATATCGCCAGCGCTGTCATCGCGACTTACGGCGCGCAGGTCGTCGATACGTTCTACGTCAAAGACATGTTTGGTCTGAAATTCCATGCAGCCAGCAAGCAGAAAACGCTGGAAAACCGACTGCGCGCCGCAATCCTGGACGGCGCCAAACGGGCACTCGACAAATGAGGCGCTTTAACAAAAGGGAATTCGCGCGGTGAAGCCGATCCGTCTTGTTTCAGGCGTTCTCACCGTCGGCTTCTGGACACTTCTGAGCCGCATATTCGGGTTTGTGCGCGATATTCTAATCGCGGCCTGGCTTGGAACCGGCCCAGTCGCCGAAGCATTTCTGGTCGCGTTTTCCCTACCAAATATGTTCCGACGCTTTTTTGCCGAAGGCGCGTTCAACATGGCTTTCGTGCCAATGTTCTCAAAGAAACTTGAGGCCAACGACGGGGCACAATCTTTTGCGCGGGATGCCTTCGCCGGGCTCGCGGCCATTTTGTTGGTGCTCAGCTGCTTAGCGACTGTCTTTATGCCGTGGCTTGTGTGGGCGATGGCCTCGGGGTTTGTCGGCGATGAACGCTTCGACATAACGGTCACTCTGGGGCGCATTGTTTTCATCTATATTCTGTTTATCTCGCTTGCGGCGCTGGTCTCCGGGGTCCTGAACGCAAGTGGACGCTTCGTTGCGGCTGCGGCTGCGCCCGTTTTGCTGAACATCATTCTCATTGCAGCACTGATATTTGCTGAGACCGGCACCTTCACATCAGATTTGGTGTCTGCTTCTGACGGAAAAGGCACGCACGGAACGCTGCTGGCGTTCGGAGTGGTCTTGGCGGGCATTGCGCAGCTTGCCTTTGTTTGGGTCGCCGCACGCCGTAACGGGTTTGATTTGCGGCCTAAAAAGCCGGTGTGGACGCCAGAATTAAAGCGCCTCGCAATCATCGCCGCACCTGCCGCACTGGCCGGGGGCGTTGTTCAGGTCAACCTCATCGTCGGGCGGCAAGTGGCAAGCTTCTTTGACGGAGCCATCGCATGGCTGTCTTACGCCGACCGACTTTACCAACTCCCGTTGGGTGTCGTCGGGATTGCGATCGGGATCGTCCTTCTCCCCGACCTGTCGCGGCGCCTACAAGCGCAGGACACCACGGGCGGCCAGGATGCCTTTAGTCGCGCCACAGAGATGTCGCTTGCCCTCTCGATCCCTGCGGCGGTTGCGCTGTTTGTGATCCCTGTGGTGCTTGTCGAGATCCTTTTTGAACGCGGTGCCTTTGGTCCCGAAGACACCGCCGCAACGGCGCTTGCAACGGCCGTATATGGGCTCGGCCTTCCCGCCTTCGTCATGCAAAAAGTTCTTCAACCGCTTTATTTCGCTCGGGAGGATACGAGACGACCATTCTATTTCGCGATGGTCGCAATGGTCATAAATGCCGTGCTTGCCGTCGGCTTGGCCCCAACAATCGGCTACATCGCAGCCGCTATCGGAACCACAGTCGCGGGCTGGGCTATGTTTGCCCTTTTGTGGTGGAAGAGCCGCGCGATGGGTCAGGCTAGCGCGTTGGATGTCCGCGCGCGCAAACGTATTGGTCGCATCATTATTGCTGCTGCCATCATGGGCATTGGCCTTTGGTGCGCCGAACTGCTGATCACACCCGATCTAATGGTGGGTGTGCTTAAATTCGCGGTTCTCGCGCTGCTGGTGCTCTTTGGCATGGGTCTTTACGCCATCGCCGGCATCGCCTTCGGCGCATTCAGCGGCCGCGATCTTACCGCAGCCTTTCGCCGTCAACGCTGACGAATTCGCGCTAACATCCGGCGCATACCGCCTCGTGCTACGAAAGGGGCAACCAGAAAACCGACTATAAACCCGGCAACTTCGGCAACCCACTCGCTTGAGCTTCCAAAAAACACACCGAAGAATAACTGGATACCAAGCAAAAACCCAATAAGTGTAAAAGCCTGATACTGGTTTTGTCCCGTTTGCCCGTAACTGACCCAAAGAATGAACGTATAGGTTCCAATTAGCCCGTAAACGGCCGGGTATCCGCCGACGAGAGGGCGCGGGTCCCCCGTCAGACCCGCGAAAACCAACGCTCCGAATATGGCCGAGATAAAGAACGTCGCAATAACCGCGACACCTCCTAGGGCTTCACCCACCAGCTTTCCAAGAGCCAGCAGGAACACTATCACAAACAGAACATGTGTGAATCCGAGGTGAATGAACGGATACGAAACGAAGCGAACCAATTCGGGTGTTGTCCACATTTGCCGCTGAACGATGACCTCAAGCAGAGGCGCGAAAAATCCATAGCTTTGGATAGCCTCTACGCGCCAGCCACCCCCGGCGTCCCCGCCGATAAGGCCCCGAGCGCCCGCACTCAGCAAAACCTCGACCGCGAAAATCGCCAGCGCCAACGCCACGACAACCGGAGGAAGGGGGTTTACGACGGGCTGAGAAGGTTGGGAATCATGGCTCATGGGGCATTTGCCTTTCTTGACGGGACTGCCCCCTCTCGGTAAGCCGCGTGGACGCGGAAATCCACCTTTCGAAAGGGTACAATATGACGAATGCGGCATTCACTCCGCGCGTCTTCTCAGGCATCCAGCCTTCGGGAGGCCTGACGCTTGGAAATTACCTTGGCGCTTTGAAACGCTTTGTCGATATGCAGGACGCGGGCAAATACGAATGCGTTTACTGTCTCGTCGATCTCCACGCGATTACTGTTTGGCAAGAACCAGAGAAGCTTCGCGCCAACACCCGCGAGCTTGCAGCCTTTTTCATTGCCTGTGGCATCGACCCGGAGAAATCGATCCTGTTCAACCAAAGTCAGGTCCCGGCCCATTCTCAACTTGCGTGGATCTTTAACACGGTCGCCCGCATGGGCTGGATGGGTCGGATGACCCAGTGGAAGGACAAGGCAGGCAAGAACAGCGAGAACGCATCACTTGGGCTATTCGCCTACCCTGCCCTCATGGCGGCGGACATTCTTCTTTATCACGCGACCCACGTCCCGGTTGGCGAAGACCAGAAACAGCACCTTGAACTTACGCGGGATGTGGCGGCAAAGTTTAACCATGACTATGGTGTAGATTTCTTCCCGATCACAGAACCGGTGATCGAAGGCCCTGCAACACGGGTGATGTCCCTACGCGACGGGACCAAGAAGATGTCTAAATCCGATCCAAGTGACATGAGCCGTATCAACATGAGCGACGACGCAGACAAGATTGCGCAAAAGTTCCGTAAGGCACGGACCGACTCCGAGCCTTTGCCCGGAAACTACGACGAGCTGAAAGAACGTCCCGCGGCGCGAAATCTGGTCGACATATTCGCCGCCCTTTCCGGTCGCACACAAGCCGATATCATGACCGAGGTAGAAGGCATGCAGTGGGGCACGTTTAAGCCTCTGCTCGCCGATCTAGCTGTGGACAAGCTGTCGCCAATTTCTACCGAAATGACGCGACTTTTGTCGGATCCTGCCGAGATCGACCGCATTCTGGGGAAGGGTGCAGACCGTGCCGACTCGATTGCGACCCCCATCCTTGAAAAAACCTATGAGCTTGTCGGAATGGTGTCGTCGCGCGGCTAAGCGCCGCGACGGCTTTACGCAGGTCTGACACCTCGTTAGACCTGCGCAGTCAGATGTGGAGAGTGTGATGGCGAACGATCTTTTCAATTCATTCATGACCGGCCCCGACGAGAACGGGCGCTTTGGTGATTTCGGCGGGCGCTTTGTTTCTGAAACGCTGATGCCGCTGATCCTCGAGTTGGAAGCCCAATACGAGCATGCGAAGACGGACCAGAGTTTCTGGGACGAGATGAATTTCCTGTGGAAGCACTATGTCGGCCGTCCTTCGCCGCTTTACCACGCTGAGCGCCTGACCGAGCATCTTGGCGGCGCGAAAGTCTACATGAAACGCGACGAGCTGAATCACACCGGCGCCCATAAGATCAACAATGTGTTGGGTCAGATCATCCTTGCACGGCGTATGGGAAAGACACGGATCATTGCCGAAACAGGCGCTGGCCAACACGGCGTTGCTACTGCGACCGTTTGCGCGAAATTTGGTTTAAAATGTGTGGTTTATATGGGCGCCCACGATGTCGAACGTCAGGCACCAAACGTCTTCCGCATGAAGCTTCTTGGCGCTGAGGTTGTCCCTGTCACTTCGGGCCGCGGAACTTTGAAAGACGCGATGAACGACGCGCTTCGCGACTGGGTCACAAATGTCCGCGACACGTTCTATTGCATCGGAACAGTCGCCGGGCCGCACCCTTATCCGGCAATGGTCCGCGATTTTCAGGCAATTATTGGTACCGAAACCAAGTCTCAGATGATGGAGGCCGAAGGCCGCCACCCCGATACTCTCATCGCCGCCATCGGTGGTGGTTCCAACGCGATGGGTCTGTTCTTTCCGTTCCTGGATGACAAAGAAGTCTCTATTATTGGCGTCGAAGCAGGTGGCAAGGGCGTTAACGCAAAGATGGAACACTGCGCCTCGCTCACCGGCGGTCGCCCCGGCGTGCTTCACGGAAACCGCACTTACCTCCTTCAGGACGACGATGGGCAAATCCTCGAAGGCTTCAGCATTTCAGCGGGCCTCGACTATCCGGGCATCGGGCCAGAACACTCATGGCTCCACGAGATCGGTCGCGCGCAGTATGTCGCCATCACGGATGTTGAAGCGCTGGAAGCGTTCAAGCTGTGTTGCGAGTTGGAAGGTATTATCCCCGCCCTCGAGCCAAGCCACGCGCTTGCCCATGTGATGAAAATCGCCCCGGATTTGCCGAAAGATCATATCATTTGCATGAACATGTGCGGCCGAGGCGACAAGGATATCTTTACCGTGGCAAAAGCGCTTGGCGTCGAGATGAATACGGGCGGATAGTCGGCTTAATCCGTCCGACCGGACAGGTTATTCCTCGAATGCATGCGCCATAAGGACGTCAAGCGGGACAGTATCCAGCGTCTTCAAGTGCGTCGCTTCCAAACGAATAAGCGGCCCAGCGCCTTCTTCGGCGGCCTGTAAGAAACGCGCTGCGCAAAGGCACCACCGATCTCCGGGTTTCAGCCCCGGAAACATGAATTCCGGGCGCGGCGTCGACAGGTCATTTCCGAGGTATTTTGAAAACGCCAGGAATTCGGCGGTCAATACTGCGCACACCGTGTGCTGTCCTGTGTCTTCGTCGCAGGTGTTGCACGCTCCATCGCGAAAATACCCTGTCACCGGATCTGTTGAACAAGACTCCAACGGTTCCCCAAGTATATTCACGGCCGGGTCTTTTTGCATTTTTTCGCTCCCCTGAAGCTGCATTTAGCGCGCCTTAAACGCCGGTCCAGTTTACCCAACGTCCATGAAAGTCTCCATGTGCAATCTGTCGGGAAGCCCCACCCGGCCACATTTCAAGTTTGACCGCCGCCCCAACGCCGCCCTCCGCTTCCATCGACAATTGAACAAAAGGCGCCTCATCCGTCGCGCATGATCCAGTTTTCTCAGTCGCCTCGCGCACTTTGGCGCGGGTCTCAGAGGTAAAATACTGCCAAGCCACCGTTTGATAGACACCGCGGCCTGTCTTTGCCGGGGCTTCCAAAACCTCGGCCAACCAGTCCCTCGCGTCCCCGCAGTCAATCTTGGGCGGATCCACCTTCGCAATTCCGATTGCTGCACGCGTGTGCGACATGCGGTCGGGCTGGTCCGGCCAGAGGTAGGCCAAAAGCCGAAGCTGATCCGTTGGATCTGTTGGGTCCAGCGGGTTTAGATCAACCGCTCGCCGCGAGACAACGGTCTGAAGCCGCGTCGGCGGAAGCGGTCCACTCCCGTCCGGGTGAAGCCGCACAGTCGCGTCTGGATTGCCAATCGCAGCCCCCGGAAACTGTCGATGGAACTGATCGGCATAGAGGTTAAGCCCTCCACTTGCTCCCAACTCGAAAAGATCAAGCGGGCGTCCAAAACGCTCCTCGATAAGCGCAAGCGCAGGAAGGATCACTGCCGCACGCAGAACCTCGTTGGTCTGCGGCGCGCTTTGCCGCCATAAAAATATTCGCTTCGGGAAACGCAAAAGCGTTGGCTCGACCGCTGCCCAAAGCGCTTCGTTGTCACCCTCTTGCGAAGGGTAAACACCCTCCAGAGCAAGTCCTTCAATGCCCAATGCGTGACGTGCGCCTGCCAATCTTAGGGGAACGTTGTCGCTTTGTCGTCGCGGGTCGCCCAATCAGCCAAGTACATAGTCGCTTACCGCCGAACCGCCGCGCAAACGATCAGCGCAAAGCCCCATGAGTCACGCCATAAATGGAGAATAGAGCTTCGCGCATGCAACAGATTGCGACCGGAACGCACCAGGTATGTCAAAGCTCAACGAAACTTGTCCGCAAGGCGCTGCAAAGGCGACCGTGCATCATTCTCTACAGGCGCATGCACCTGCTCGGGCACACTCTTTTTGGACGCGGCCGAAGGGGACGATCTTGGCGGATTAAGCCGTAAAGCAACGGCATTTAGAAACCGTCCTGTATCACCGTCAGCCAGATATCCAGCACCGTCGCAAACACCGCGAAGCATATCGTCCAGCCAATTCTGATCAGCCTTGGCAAAGTCCTTCAAGACAAATCCTGCAACAGCATCTTTGTGACCCGGATGCCCGACGCCCATGCGAACCCGCTGATACTCGGAAGTGATGTGCTGATGCAGCGACCGCAGCCCGTTGTGCCCAGCATGGCCGCCGCCCTGCTTCACCCGCAACTTCGCCGGAGCAAGATCAATTTCGTCGTGAAATACGGTGATGTCAGCGGGCGTCAGCTTATAAAAGCGCATCGCCTCACCGACGGATTGTCCCGAAAGGTTCATGAAAGTCTCGGGCTTCAAAAGGATAACTTTTTCGCCCCCAAGCTGCCCTTCAGAAACCTGCCCCTGAAACTTTCCGCGCCACGGCGCGAAACCGTGCTCCGATGCAATGCGATCAAGCGCCATGAACCCGATGTTATGGCGGTTTTGGGCATATTTTGCGCCGGGATTTCCAAGGCCAACAAAGAGCTTCATTGCCGCCAGACCCTATCTGTCTACTTTCAGCGCCGCAAGCTCAGCGCGAAGCCCGCGCACCTCGCGCAAAATCTCTGCACTTTCAATTTTCATCGATTCGCGCTCGTCATGCGCGATCTCTGCATTCTCAGATTGCATCGCGTCAACGATCACGCCGATGAACAGATTCAAAACAGCAAACGCAGTCACAATTATAAATGGCACGAACAGCAGCCAAGCCAAGGGGAAAACCTCCATAACGGGGCGAACGATGCCCATGGACCAACTCTCAAGCGTCATGACCTGAAACAACGTATAAGCCGACGCGCCAAGCGTGCCAAACCACTCAGGAAAGGCGCCCCCAAGCAGCTTCGTGGATATTACGCTAAAGACAAAAAAGATCAGACCCAGCAGAGCAACAATGGACCCCATGCCAGGCAGGGCGGTCAGCAATCCAGCGACCACGCGGCGCATTTGCGGCACAGCAGACACAAGGCGTAGCACCCGCAAAATACGGAATGCACGCAGCGCCGAAAGCGCCCCAGTCGCAGGAACAAGCGCAACGGCGACAATTATGAAATCGAATATGCGCCAAGGGTCTCGCCAGAAACCACGAAAATCGACAGCGAGCCGCAGGAGAATCTCGACGACAAAGATCCCAAGGATCAGCTTGTCGATCCAAAGGATCAAAGACCCAGCCGCTGCCATGATCGCCGGACTGGTTTCAAGCGCCAGACCAATCGCGTTTACGATGATCAAAATCATGATCGTTGGCTCGAAGCGGCGATGGTTCAGTATGCGGGAAAGAGAAGCTTTCACGGTATCCTCAAAGTCATGGGTCTTTTTTGGAAGATGTGGTCTAAACTGTCCGAGGCAAGGGACTATCGGCCAATGCTGCAAAATTCCCATCTTTGGTGAGGACCAAACCCCAACCACCCGCGTATGACAGCAGCGATGTGTTAGACAACACGCTCACGCTGGCTCTGCCAATTGATGGCAGCCGCGATAGCTGCCATGTCCATATTTGCTTCCAGATTGGCGGAAATAAATTCGTTGGCAACAATTGCCTCACCCATTTCCGCATCAAAACCGCACGGGATAAGGCGGATGACATGCACCGCAGCAGACGCGCTTGCAACCCCGTGGGCGTGACGCACTGAAACGTCAGGCCGTCATCAAGGACGGCTGCCACCTGCGCGCGGCAATCCCCGACGGGTTCTCCCTGCCAAACAATACCGGCCCGAGGCGCAAACATATTGTTGTTTGAAACACTGAGCGTATCGGGAACAACCGCCACCACATCGACGACGCGCCACGCCTGAGTGACAATGGTACTGGGTGGATCGTCGTAAGCGACTTCCGAGTTTCCGCCACATCCGGCCAGAAGCATCAGCGCAAGCGCGTCAGCAATAATGCGCCTGTGTTCCATTCGATCTTTGTGGGCCTTTCCATGCCTCTTACTAGGCAGGTATCTAAACTCTGTTCGCCGACTGTTGTTAAAGATACTGGCTCTTTAAAGGCAATCAGCGCGCATTGTTTCGCAAATGACGCCCCGTCAGGCCCGCAAATCCTTGGGCGAGCCCATAACAACGTAGGACGTGATCGCACTCACTTGGGGCAAAGTCCCTAAAACGTTTGTATGAAAGACTTTATAAGCAGCCAAGTCGGCCGCCTCGACACGCAAGAGGTATTCAACGGTGCCAGTCACATTGTGGCATTCGATCACTTCCGGTGCGCGGGAAATCGCGCGTTCGAAGGCTTCCTGGCTATCCTTGGTGTGGATTGACAAGCCGACAGTAATGTAGGCCGTGAACCCGATTCCAAGGCGCACACGGTCCGTCTGAACGCGATATCCGGTGATTACTCCTGTGCGCTCAAGTTCTTGCACCCGCCGCAAACATGCCGAAGGTGACAGACCGACGCGGTCAGAAAGGTCAAGGTTCGATAGGCGCGCATTGAGAGCCAGTTCACGCAATATCTTTTTGTTTATAGCGTCCATATTGTGAATTTATTGCGCAATTGCCGCCCTCACAAGCGACTATGCAATCCCATGAGGCCAAAGTTTGTTAATAATTGCATCCATGTGGACTGACACGCTTCTACCTCTTGTGACCTTCGCCTTCGTGACATCCATCACGCCGGGCCCGAACAACCTTATGCTTATGGCATCAGGCGCAAATTTCGGATTTCAACGCACAATTCCTCACATGCTAGGCGTTGCTTTGGGCTTCGTTTTTATGGCATTTCTGATGGGCATAGGATTGTCCCAAATCTTCGAAACGTGGCCGCGTTTACGCGATGTCCTCACCATTTTCAGTGTCGCCTACCTCCTGTGGCTTGCCTGGAAGATCGCGCATGCGGCCGCTCCAAAAGAAGGAATGGCGGCGGGCAAACCCCTTACCTTCTTGCAGGCAGCGGCGTTCCAATGGGTGAACCCGAAAGCATGGTCAATGGCTCTTACGTCTGTCACGCTCTACGCGCCAGATGACACCCCCCTTGCCATGTTTTTTGTAGCTGCAGTGTTTGGCGCGGTTAACCTTCCCTCGGTCAGCACGTGGTGCATATTGGGGCGCGAAATGCGGCGCGTTCTCACAAATCCCAACCGATTGCGCCTTTTCAATTGGGCAATGGCAGGCATCCTCGTGGCGTCCCTTTATCCAGCACTGCTTTGAGCGCGCCAAAAAAGTCTCGCTCTGTCACCCCCCCTGTGGCAGAACCAACTAACGAAGAGCGCGAACCAATCGCGCCAACGGGGCAAGACATACAAGGTAATAGCATGAAACGTTTTGCGTTTATTGGTGTACTCATGGCAACGATAGCCGGACCTTCGCACGCCAACACGATCAAGAGCGCCTGTTTGAATTCGGATCGCGCGGGCGGGAATTACGCCTTGTGTGGTTGCATTCAGGATGCTGCAAACCGAACTCTGACCACGCGCGATCAACGTTTGGCAGCCACATTCTTCAGCAATCCCCATCGCGCGCAGGAAATCCGCCAGTCCAGCAGCCGGTCGAATGCATCTTTTTGGGAGAGATATCGCAATTTCGGCAACGCCGCAGAAACATTCTGTCGTGGCTAAGGCTCTAGCGATGCAAGCACTCCGTCTGAGGCGCATTCAATAAGATCCAGCGCGCCTTCAAAGTCGCGGGTGTAATAGGGATCAGGAACCTCTCTACGCCCCGTTTGGGGCGCATAGTCGAGAAATAACCGAAGGTTCGCTCGCGACTTAACGGGCTGCATGTGGGCAAGGGTATCCAGATTCTCGCTGTCCATCGCAAGGATAAGATCAAAGTCTTCAAAATCCTGAACAACCACCTGCCGCGCACGCAGCAGCTTCAGATCGTAACCGCGTAAACCCGCCGCGTCGATCGCCGGTCCATAGGGCGGATCGCCCTTATGCCAGTCGCTCGTCCCGGCACTGTCGATATCAAGATGCGGCGCCTTATAGCGCAAAACACCCTCTGCTGTCGGAGATCGGCAAATATTCCCCAGACAGACAAATAAAATACGCGTGACTTCGGGCATGTTCAGACTTTCTCCAGGGCTCGTCCCGACCGGCAATCCGGCGAAGATCGTGGCATTGACCGCACCCCGCCCGATATTGTCTGGTTCGGCGAATATTCCGTGCTAAGGGACGAAGCCGACCGTGAGGGCGCTACGACATCTGAGATCATCCTGGTGCCCACTGAGGTTTTGGCCCTTTTGGACAACAAACGACTGGAACCAGTAAGTAACGTCGTCCCACTTTGGGTGAACAAGCCCCTTCACGTCGCGCAAACAAACCACTAAACGCGAAAACCCCGCCCAATAGGGCGGGGTTTTCCAGTAAATCTAAGCGGACGGATCAGGCGACGACTTCTTGTGCCTTAACGATCGCCTTTTTCACCTTAAGCGCGTTGGACGACAGATCAATGTCCTTTGCTTTCGCAAGGAACGCATCCAAACCACCACGGTGGTCTACAGTACGCAGAGCCGACGTTGATACGCGCAGGCGCACAGTGCGTCCGAGCGTTTCAGACATCAGTGCTGTCTCGGTCAGGTTCGGTAAGAACCGACGCCTGCTTCGGTTTTTGGCGTGGCTGACATTGTTGCCAGACATCGGGCCCTTTCCGGTCAATTCGCAGCGGCGCGACATGGGCTAATCCTCGATCTTTTGTCTCAGTAAAGAAGGCCGCTCGGGGCCCCCCTCAATACAAACGGGCAGCGCCATCGGCCCTGCCCAAGAATCCGTTCGCGGTGGATAGGTGGAATCCCAGCGGGCGTCAAGTCTCTGTCGTCGAAAGACGTGTGCCTAAACAGGATCGTTCCCAAGTCGGCCAAGCACCTCAGCCGCAGCCGCCCCGGGCGCACGACGGCCCTCGGCGACATCGTCCGAAAGCCGCGCCATTGCCGCATCCGCTTTTGGATCAGATGCAAGGCGACGTAAAAGACCTTGCCGCACTTCGTCTGCGAACCAACCACGCGCCTGCTGCGCCCGCCTTGAATCCCAAAACCCTGTCTCCTGACGAAACACCGCAAGCTTCTGCATCTCGCCCCAAGCCTCGCTCAACCCGGTTTCGTCAAGCGCCGATACCGTCATCGCCTTTGGAAAATCTTCCGGGTCTCCATCGCGTTTGCGCCAAAGCCGAAGCGCTCCGGCATAGTCGGCTGCTGTTCGGATGGCGGTCGATTTCAAGTCACCATCGGCCTTGTTCACAAGGACGAGATCCGCAATCTCCATAATCCCGCGCTTCACGCCTTGCAGTTCGTCGCCCCCTGCGGGCGCTAAAAGCAGCACAAACAGGTCCGACATCTCGGCCACGATGGTTTCAGATTGACCAACACCGACCGTCTCAATCAAAACGATATCAAACCCAGCCGCTTCGCAAAGCGCCACCGCGTCCCGTGTACGGCGTGCCACACCACCAAGATGGGTCTGGCTTGGCGACGGTCGGATAAACGCATTGGGTTCGCGGGCAAGTCGCTCCATCCGGGTCTTGTCGCCTAGGATGGACCCGCCGGTTCGCGTTGACGACGGATCGACGGCGAGAACTGCAACCCTACGCCCCGCTTTCGTCAACCGGCATCCAAACGCTTCAATAAACGTGGATTTACCGACACCCGGTGTGCCCGAAAGACCTATCCGCAACGCTTGACGACCCGACGATGCGAGCGTTTCAAGCAATGCGTCCGCATCGCCGCGATGATCAGCCCGCGCGCTTTCGATCAGTGTAATTGCGCGCGCTAAAGCACGCCGATCGCCATTCTGAACAGCTTTGGCTAGCCATGCCGTATCTTTGGAGCTCTTTTCGGTCATCGGCGGCGACTTTGGCGCGCCCGCGGCGGCCTGTCCAGTGGGGCTTTCACCCTCCTTCGCACCTTGCGATAAGCAGACCATGACAAGCCCTCTTCCCATCGACGACATACTGGCCACGTTGAACACGGCGCTGCGCGCTCACCGACAAGCCGTGTTGCAGGCTCCACCCGGCGCGGGCAAGACAACGCGCGTGCCATTGGCAATGCTGGAAGCGCGGTTTGTAGACGGTCGCATTCTGATGCTGGAACCCCGTCGCCTGGCAACGCGCGCGGCGGCCGAACGCATGGCCTCGACACTTGGAGAAACCGTCGGAGAAACCGTCGGCTACCGCATTCGAGGCGAAGCGAAGGTGGGACGCGCGACGCGTATCGAAATTGTGACAGAGGGCATCCTGACCCGCATGATCCAAAGCGACCCTACCCTTGAAGGCGTCGGCGCGGTGATTTTCGATGAGTTCCACGAGAGATCGCTGAACGCCGACCTTGGGCTGGCCCTTGTTCTTGATGTCAGGTCTGCCCTTCGCGAAGACCTGGTCTTGCTGGTGATGTCCGCGACACTGGACGCCGGTCCTGTCGCGGAACTGATGGGCGGCGCACCGATTATTACCTCTGATGGGAAAAGCTTCCCGGTCGACACGCGTTGGTTGGAAAAACCAAATCCAAAAGGGCAACGGCTTGAACCGGCGATGGCCGCCCTGATTGAGCACGCTGCGTCGAAAAGCGAAGGCGGAATTCTAGCGTTCCTCCCGGGCGAACGGGAGATTCGTCAAGTCGCATCCCTGCTGAGTAACCGCCTGAACGGCTTCACACTTCTCCCGCTCTACGGATCGTTGCCATTCAAGGAACAACAACGCGCCCTTCGGCCTGTATCAGGAAGAAAGCTGGTTCTGGCGACCGCGATTGCAGAAACCTCGCTAACCATTCCGGATATTCGTGTTGTTGTGGATGGCGGACGCGCCCGCCGTGCGCGCTATGATCCCGGATCAGGGATGTCTCGGCTGGTCACCGAGCGCGTCACCCGTGCAGAAGCTGACCAACGTCGCGGGCGTGCCGGCCGTGTTGCAAAAGGCGTTTGCTATCGTCTCTGGACAAAAGGTGAGGAAGGCGCGTTGGCGCCGTTTCCCCCTGCCGAAATCGAAACCGCTGATCTGGCAAGCCTTGCGCTTGAACTGGCCGAATGGGGCAGCGTTGGCGTGCCGTTTCTCACTCCGCCGCCCGACGGCGCTATGGCGGAAGCACGCGGGTTGCTGGCCAGTCTCGGGGCCCTCGTGGATCAACGTCTCACGGATCACGGACGCGTTTTGGCAAGGACGCCGCTGCACCCAAGACTGGCCCATATGATCGCTATCGCGGGCGCCGATGCCGCCCCGCTTGCAGCTCTTCTGGGGGATCGTGACCCGCTGCGTGGCGTGGGCGCTGACCTCGGTTTGCGCCTGACAGCATTGAGAAGTGGGCAACGCGACGCGGGCCTTGAGCGCATCCGCGCAGAAGCCAAACGCCTTCGCGGCCGCGCACCGCCAACCACGCTTCATGACCCTGCCGAACAGGCCGCCTTGGCGTTCCCTGACCGCATTGGACTTCGACGTCCGGGAGATGATCCGCGCTGGCTTTTGTCGGGGGGGAAGGGTGCAAAGATGGACGCGTCCGACCCGATTGCGGGCGCGCGTCTTTTGGTAGTGACCGACACAGATGGACACCCGCGGGAAGCGATGATCCGCACCGCTTTGCAGATATCAGAGGCCGCTCTGCGCACGGTATTGGGCGACCGCATTGAGACCACGGAGGTCGTGGAATGGTCGCGGCGCGACGGGCGCGTTATCGCTCGGATCGAAGAGCGCCTAGGCGCGATTGCATTGACTTCAAAGCCGTGGACGAAGGCGCCACACGATCGTGTGGCAACGGCAATGTTGGACGGTATCAGGCATCTTGGCCTTGCTTTTTCACCAGCCACCGAACGGTTCCGCGCGCGCGTGGCATTGGTTCGGGATGCGGGCCACGACCTTCCGAATATGAGCGATCAAATCCTTCTGGATAGCCTGGAAGGCTGGCTGCTCCCTCACCTTGGTCGCGTTAAAAGCGCCCATGATTGGAAAGGGTTCGACCTTTTGCCAGCGCTTCGCGCAGGGTTGAATTGGGAACAAACGCAAGTCCTTGATCGCGAAACCCCGGCCCATTTCGTCACGCCCTTGGGGCGTCGGATTCCAATAGATTATGCGCAGGAGGCGCCGGAAATAACTCTGCGACTTCAAGAAATGTTCGGTGTTACGCGACATCCGCAAGTGGCTGGGCGGCCCTTGCGGGTTACGCTGCTGTCACCGGGCAACAAGCCCGTTCAGACGACAATGGATATCCCCGGCTTTTGGGCGACGTCTTATGCTGATGTCCGCAAAGACATGCGGGGGCGCTATCCTCGCCACCCCTGGCCCGAGGACCCAACTGTGGCGGACCCGACGCTAAGGGCCAAACCGCGCGGCAAAACTTAACACGCCGTGCGCACGAGGGGCGATGCGCGAAAAAAGCCGGATGATTAATGCCAGCAAATCAAGGGAAACGCACGCCAATCGCAACGTCGGTTTTGCGTCGGTGCATGTTTCAGTAAGCTGGCAGAACAGCACTGTTTTGTGCAGCCTCCGTTAAGATTGGCAACCGCTTTCTTAGGCAGTTTGCCGGTAAGAATGAGCTTTCCTCCGCCAGCCCCTGTCACATTGAAAGTACACGCCCCAAAGCGCACCGGGGCATCGGATAGTTAACGCTGAGTTAGGTTTGGGAGGTTACATATGTCCATGCACGCAATGCAAGACCTCTCACAGAAATCGGTTCTTGTTGAGACTTCGGCGCGAGATGCGTCGAAGCCATAGGAGATGCGAGAAGCCGATTTGCGTCACACGCATTTTAAATCAATTACCTAGCCGCCTACCAGCGCTTCAATGCGTCTTCGTCCGCCTCTTTCGCCGCAACCCAAGTTTCGCCATCCGCGCCGCGCTCTTTTTTCCAGAATGGCGCGCGGGATTTAAGGTAATCCATTAAGTATTCTGCCGCCGCAAACGCATCAGCCCGATGGCGCGCCGCAGTGGCGACCATCATAATTTGCTCGCCAGGGGCCAATGATCCAAAACGATGGATCACCAGCGCATCGGCCAACGACCACCGCGCCACAGCTTTCGCACAGATCGCCTCAAGCGCTTTTTCGGTCATGCCGGGGTAGTGTTCAATTTCCATCGCCGACAGGGTGCCGCCTTCATCTCGCACAAGGCCGGAAAACGTGACAATGGCACCTGCACCGTTGGCTCCATCAGTAAATGACTGAACTTCGGCGCCCATGTCGAATGGCGCGGACTGAACGCGTACGCCCATCAGCCGCCCGTCATCGGGGGGAAGAACGCAACCTCGCGCGCGCCAGCCAATGGTGCCGACATCTCGGTCAGTTCCTGGTCAATGGCAACGCGCACCGACGCCATGTCTGAAAACGCCAAAGCGTGTGCATCGCTGCGGGTTTTAAGATATTCGACGAGATCTGCGACGGTTTCGGCAGTTGTGTCGATCTGCTCTTTCGGCGCGCCAATACGCTCGCGCAGCCACGCAAAGTAAAGGACGTCGATCATTCCGTATCCTTTAGATATGGGAGAGATTTTCGTAAGTAGTCCCATCCCGTCACGATGGTCAGAGTGGCGGCCGCCCAAAGTAGACCGACACCAATCCACCACGTGTACCAATAGGCATCGCTGATCAGCCGGACGTTCACCGGATCGTCGCCGCCAGCCAAAATCTCCGCGAGGATATCGCGATCCATGCCAACCGTGCGTTCGATCCACATGTGTTGGAAAATACCCGTGGAAAACAGAACCGCGATGGCAACCATTTGCGCCGTCGTCTTCCATTTGGCCAATTTGGTGACCTTTAGCGTGCCGGCGGTATCGCCAAGAAACTCGCGCAGGCCCGACACGAACACTTCACGGAACATGATGATTGTTGCGGGAAGAAGGATCCACGGATCCATGCCAACCCTGGGATCGCCACTGAGTGCGACAATCATCAAAAGCGCGATCACCACCATCGCCTTGTCGGCAATCGGGTCCAACATCGCGCCAAGCTTGGTCTCCTGTTTCCAGGCACGGGCAAGGTAGCCGTCGATCCAATCGGTCAGCGCTGCGCTGACGAACAGGGTGAGGGCGAACCAATCAGCCCAGGGGCGCGTGAAATAGAGAAACATGAGCACAAGTCCGGGCGCCGCAATGAGGCGGACCATCGTCAGGATATTTGGAATGTTCCATGTCATGCATTGCACTTAATACCCTCGGCCCCAAAGGGAAAGTGCCGTTGGGTGAGCGTTGCGAGAAACCTTGAACCCGCGCACTATGGGTCCATATGCGAGTTACCGAGCCCAGATATGCCGCGGCCATCCACATTTTGCTGGCTAGACGCGCAGGTTACACCCGGACCGAATACCTTTCGGACCTTGCGGTGCATCTGATCGGGACGATCGTTATTTTGACCTTCGTGCCGTTGCTTGTGGTGCTGGCTGTTGTGTCAGCGCATGGGGCGGCATCTGTGATCGGGATGGTGCTTTATGGCCTAAGCTTTGCGGCGATGATCCTGTGCTCGGCGGTTTACAATATCTTCCCGCACCCCGATTGGGAGTGGCTGTTTAAATGGCTCGACCATTCTGCAATTTATCTTAAGATTGCAGGTACATTCACCGGGTTTGCGATGATTGCAGGACAGGGATTTGTGATTGTCGGAGCGCTTTGGGCGGCGGCGGCGGGCATCTCGCTGAAGATGATCTGCCGGTTTCGCTTTCGTCGCACAAGCATCGCGCTCTATCTTGGGATGGGTTGGGCCGGTGGCCTGGTCGCGTTCGCGATATTCGCCGCTTTGCCGCCGCTGACAGGCAGTCTGATCGTCGGCGGCGGGCTGCTTTATACGGTCGGCACGGGGTTCTACCTTTGGCTGCAGCTGCCGTTTCACCTGACGATTTGGCATTGCTTTGTGCTGGTGGCGAGCCTGGCGTTTTATGCAGCAGCTGTGGTTGCTGTCCTGGGCTAGTTGCCGTGGAAGTGATCATAGATCGTCTCGGCAATCGCATTTGAAATCCCGTCGACCGCCTTCAGGTCGGTGAGGTTCGCGCGCCCGACAGCCTTTGCCGATCCAAAATGCGCGAGAAGGGCGCGTTTACGCGTCGATCCTACGCCCGGAACCTCATCAAGGGGTGTTGCGCCAACAGTCTTTGAGCGCTTCTGACGATGCGCGCCAATGGCAAACCGGTGAGCCTCGTCCCGCATGCGCTGAATGAAATACAGCACCGGATCGCCACGCTGAAGTGCAAAGGGACGCAAGCCCGTCCGGTGAAATTCTTCCTTGCCATGGTCGCGATCCACGCCCTTGGCCACGCCGACCATCGGCACGTCTTCCACACCTAACTCGGCCAGTATCTGACGCACCGCGCTGACCTGCCCCGCACCGCCGTCGATCAGCAAAAGATCAGGCCAGTTTTCGGTCTCGCGGCTAGGGTCTTCTTTCAAAAGGCGTTTGAACCGGCGTGTCAGAACCTCTTTCATCATGCCAAAATCATCGCCGGGCGTGATGCTGTCGTCTTTGAAATTAAACTTGCGATACTGGCTTTTGAGAAATCCGTCGGGACCCGCGACGATCATCGCACCAACAGCATGTGCGCCCTGAATGTGTGAGTTATCGTAGACCTCAACACGGGTCGGAGCACTGTCCAGATCAAAGGCCTCTCCCAGCCCTGTAAGCAGTTTCGCCTGCGTCGCGGTTTCGGACATCTTGCGCGCAAGACTTTCGCGTGCGTTGCGCAAGGCACCGGCGACAAGTTCTTTCTTTTCACCGCGCTGCGGGATGAGAATCTCGACCTTCCGGCCCGCTTTCAAAGCGAGCGCCTCAGACATCAACTCGATGTCTTCAATCCCATCCGACAGCAGGATTTGCCTCGGCGGATCTTTGGTGTCGTAAAACTGACCGATGAAAGCCTGCATGATCTCGCGCGCATCGGCCCCCGCACCCGTGCGCGGGTAGTAATCGCGGTTGCCCCAATTTTGGTTGGCGCGGATGAAGAAGACCTGAACGCAGGCTTGTCCCCCCTCGACGTGCAGAGCAATGACATCCGCCTCGGCCACCCCGGTCGGGTTTACGGACTGGCTGCCCTGAACGAAGGTCAGCGCGCGCAGGCGGTCACGCAACGCGGCGGCACGCTCGAATTCCATTGCCTCGGAGGCTTTCTGCATCTCGGCGGCAAGCGTCTCCTGCACTTGTGTTGAGCGCCCCTGAAGGAATTTCTGAGCGTCTTTGACCAAACCAGCGTACGCGTCGTCGGAGATCAGCCCAACGCAAGGCCCAGCGCAGCGCTTGATCTGATAGAGAAGGCAGGGACGCGTGCGGCTTTCAAAGGTCGAGTCCGAGCAGTTCCGTAAAAGGAACACCTTTTGCAGCTGATTAAGCGTCCGGTTCACCGCACCTGCGCTTGCGAAGGGACCGAAATACTCGCCCTTCTCTTTCTTCGCGCCGCGATGTTTCTTGATCTGCGGAAAGGCGTGTTCCTTCGACAAAAGGATGTTCGGAAACGATTTATCATCGCGAAGAAGAACGTTGTAGCGGGGCTTTAATTGCTTGATCAGGTTCTGTTCAAGAAGCAGCGCCTCGGTCTCGGTCCGCGTCGTGAGGAACATCATCGTCGCGGTGTCACGGATCATACGGGCGATCCGCGGGCTGTGGCCGGTCGCCCGGGCGTAACTTGACACACGGGCCGTCAGATTGCGGGCCTTGCCGACGTAAAGCACCGCGCCCTTCTCATCGAGCATGCGATAGACCCCGGGCGAGCCATCCAACGTTTTCAGATACGACTGGATAACATCATGGCCGGTCAGGCTGGGTTTACGGATCTCTTCAGGCATAGCATTCGCTCTTATACGATTCTCTCCCTCGCTGCACCGCCACAAGGCCAAGAGCAAGAGAAAAGGCATCCACTTCTTCTGTGGATAAACCTTGGGACAAATTGGAACCGGAGGGATTTTTTCGTTTGATAATGCAGCATTCGCGTGACTGCCTAAAAATTAGGCTGTTCAGTAGGGCCTTGGAATCATTCAATATTTTGCTTAACGCGGCGCAACCAACTGAAAACATTAAGGTTTTCTTAACAGAAATGCGATAGCTCAGCGGCGGTGCAAAACTTTTGTCATCGCAGCGAAGTCTGACTATTCGACGCCCTGCACGTCAGGCGTCATCCAAGCCAGATGCTGGCCGCCATCGACGCAAATGAGCTGACCCGTGACGGCCGGAGCATCCAGAAAATAGGCAAGGGCATGCGTGATCCCGGACGGGTCCGCCCCACGCTTCAGGATCGTCGCCGCGCGCTGGTTTGCGAAGTGTTCCCGGCTTTGGCGCGTGCCTTGCATGGCAGGCCCCGGCCCGATGGCATTGACCCGCACTTTCGGGCCAAGCGCCTGCGCAGACGTCTGAGTCAGCGCCCAGAGGCCCATCTTGGCAATCGTGTAAGTCATTAACTCGGGCGTCAGTTTGCGGACACGCTGATCGATCATGTTCACCACAAGCGCCTTAGCGGTCGCGTCGCTCCATTCACCGCCGATATCGGGATCCGGGGCCTGTGCAGCGAAGGCCTGGGTCAGGACAAACGGCGCACGCAGGTTCGATTCCAGATGCCGATCCCAGCTTTCGCGGGTGGCGGTTTCGATATTGTCGTATTCAAAGATCGAGGCTGAATTCACAAGGACTGTCAGGGGTTGGCCCAAGGCTGCCGCGGCGGCGGGAACCAGTCTTTGCATATCTTCTTCGACGGTAAGGTCTGCGTGAACCGCAATCGCCTTCCGGCCCATGGCGCGAATTTCCGCCGAGACTTCTTCGGCCTCGTCCGCCGAATTATTGTAGTGGACCGCAACGTCAAACCCACGCTGCCCCAGCGAAAGCGCCATAGCGCGCCCAAGCCGCTTGCCAGCCCCTGTGACCAACGCAGCACTGCTCATACCTGCACCACGACCCAAATGTAGGCGACGTAAGCCGCGCAAAGCGAGATGCCCCAGCGGCGAGTCATGTTCCGGGCGTTCGAAAAGACAAACGGTGCGATCAGGACAGAGGCACCAAGCATCACCCAGAAGTCAAACCTCATGAAGGTCGTGGCAACCGGGATATCGCCGAAGAAGCTTGCGACGCCCATGATGCCCAACAGGTTAAACATGTTTGAGCCGATCACATTGCCCAAAGCAACGTCTGCCTGACGCCTGATGGCGGCCATGACGGTCGTTGCCAATTCAGGCAGCGAGGTGCCCAAAGCAACAAGCGTCAGCCCGATCACGCTGTCGGACACACCGAAGTTTCTGGCGATGACAAGCGACGCGTCCACAAAAATATTCGCCCCAAGCGGCAGACCGATGAGGCCAAGCAGCAGGAACAGACAAATTTTCCACCACGGCATATCCGGATCGACGCCTTCAAGGTCGTCTTCCATCGCTTTCATCGACCGTCGGTGGACCAACGCCTGCCTTGCCTGATCGCCCAGGATCAGTGCCAACATCGCCAGAAGGACCACCCCGTGAACCCATGTGATCGGCCCCATAAAGGCCAGGCCGACAAAGATTATGCTGGCAAACAGCATGGTCAAATAGCTTTTGCGCGTGTCGCATTCGGAGGTATTCAGCGTTGAAATCAATGCGGGTATGCCGAGGACCAGAAGGATATTTGCAGTGTTCGACCCGACCACATTGCCAAGCGCAAGACCCGGAGCTTCGTCCATAATAGCTGCAACAGAGATCAGAAGCTCTGGCGCCGATGTACCGAAGGCCACGACCGTCAGGCTGACGATCAACGCAGGAACCCCAAGCCGCAGGGAGGAATTCACGGCCCCGCGCACCAAAAGGTCGCCGGCCAGAAGCAAGATCACCAGACCTATGCCCGCAAAGAGAAACTCCATGCCTTACCCCTTCCCGCAGGGGCAAGCACTTTTGCCAATACGGTGGCGGCCGCAGGCCGAGCATTTCGCAGTATCAAGGCGGGTTTTCCAAGGCAAAATCCAACGCACTTTTCCAAACATCGCCAGAACGGCGATGACAACAAGAAAAAGCGTGACAGTCTTGATTAGCATATGAGACGTCAGACCCCGAAACGCGCGAAGGAGGCGCGGTCCTCAAAGGCTCCCAGCGCATCGTCTGTCACTTGCGCCCCGAGGCGACCAAGCAATGGTTTGCGCTGTTGGAACACTCGGAATTTCACCTTGTCGCCGAAGAGGTCTTTCATTTTCGGCACAAGATGAGCAACACCGTCGATGAGGCCCGTTTCAATTCCGGCGTCTCCCACCCAGATGTCTCCGGCAAACAGTTCCATGTCCGCATTCAGACGTCCGGCACGACGGGTTTCTACGTGATCGATGAAGCCTTGGTGAATGTGTTCCTGTAGCGCCTTGAGCCGTGTCACATCGTCCGCGTTTTCGGGACGGAACGGATCAAGCATGCTCTTTGATTTGCCAGCTGTGTAAACGCGACGTTCAATCCCGTAGCGCTCGATCAGATCAGTAAAGCCAAACCCAGCGGAGATGACCCCGATAGAGCCAACAATCGAGTGGCGATCCACCCAAATTTCGTCCGCCGCAGAGGCGATATAGTACCCCCCCGACGCGGCAACGTCTTCGACAAAGGCGTAAACCTTGATGTCTTTTTCCTCGGCCAGGCGACGAATGCGGGCCGCAATAAGCGACGACTGCGTTGGACTTCCGCCGGGCGAATTGATCGCCAAAGCGACAGCCGCAGGTTTGCCCTTGGTGAAGGCTTTTTGTATCAGGTCCGCAAGGCCTGCGTCATTCAACGCAGCTCCGCGGGCTTGTGCAGCGATGATCCCCTGCAGTCGAAGGACCGAGACCGTTGGCGGCGATTTCATGAATGGAATAAAGCGCTTCATGGAGACCGATGTAGGGTGTCCTTTGGGCCGCAACAAGTGAAGATGTCGCGCTGTTCATCGATATGTTGCGTCTGCGGTCACATCCTAGAAGGCGCCAGCACCCCGGCTAACGCCTCCCCCACGAGTATCCGCCCCCAAGAAGAAGCGCAATTTATTTTGAATTTCTGACATTAGTCTTCAGGCTTTCAGGCGATACCCCGTGCGAAAAATCCACCAGACGATCGCAAGACCAAGCGCGGTAAAGCCAGTGATTGCGATGAGGCTTGCAAGGACGGGCACGTCCGATGCGCCAAAGAACGACCACCGAAAGCCGGAGACAAGATAAAGCACAGGGTTAAACAGGGAAATCGTCTGCCAGATTGGCGGGAGCATGGTGATTGAATAAAACGATCCGCCAAGGAAAACGAGCGGCGTGATCACCAGAAGCGGAACGAGATTTAGTTGCTCAAAGCTTCTCGCCCAGATGCCGATGATAAACCCCAAAAGCGAGAAAGACACGCAAGTCAGGACCAGAAAGGCGATCATCCAAAACGGGTGTTGGATCGAAATATCTACGAAGGAAAAGGACGTGATCAGAATGATTATGCCGATTATCATCGCCTTTGTCGCGGCGGCGCCTACGTAACCGACGACTATTTCAAGGGAGGAGATCGGCGCCGAAAGGATTTCGTAAATTGTCCCGATGAATTTCGGGAAATAGATCCCGAAACTCGCGTTTTGTAGCGCCTGGGTCAGCACCGAGAGCATGATTAGCCCTGGCACAATGAACGCGCCATAACTCACGCCTTCAACAGAATCGATACGACTGCCGATTGCGGCGCCGAACACAACAAAATAAAGCGACGTAGACAAAACAGGCGAGACAATCGATTGAATGATCGACCGGAAGAACCGCGCCATTTCAAACCGCCAGATCGCGCGAATACCGTACCAGTTCATGCCGAGGCCTCCTGCACGAGAGTCACAAAGATGTCTTCCAGCGAACTTTGGTGCGTCTGCACGTCTCGAAGTCCCATGCCAGCCTCCCGAAGGTCTTTCAAAAGAGCGGTGATGCCGGTGCGTTCACCACGGGTGTCGTAAACGTAAACAACGGCAGACCCGTCATCGGCGCGCTGCAGATTGTATTTTGCCAGACTGTCGGGAATGGTTTCAACGCGCTCGGTCAGTTCGATCCGCATTTCCTTGCGTCCCATGCGGACAATCAAATCCTGCTTATCCTCAACCAGAAGAATTTCGCCGTTGTTGATTACGCCAACGCGGTCGGCGATGGCTTCCGCTTCTTCGATGTAGTGGGTCGTCAGGATGATCGTGACCCCGTCCTGGCGAAGCTGGTCGACCATGGCCCACATATCCTTGCGCAACTCCACATCCACACCTGCGGTGGGTTCATCAAGGAACAAAACTCGTGGCTCGTGGCTTAGCGCCTTTGCGATGAGGACGCGGCGCTTCATACCACCTGACAATTCGGCAATCCGCGCGTTCCGTTTGTCCCAAAGAGATAAGTCGCGCAGGACGTTTTCGATCAACGCGTCGTTCCTTGGCTTGCCAAACAGACCCCGCGAAAACCGCACGGTGTTTATGACGAACTCGAAGGGTTCGAGATTGATTTCCTGCGGCACCAGCCCGATCAGTTTGCGAGCCTCGCGATAGTCGCTTATGACGTCATGCCCGCCGACTTGGATGTGGCCGCTTGTCGGCGATGACAGACCACAAATCGTCGAAATCAAGGTCGTCTTCCCGGCTCCATTTGGACCCAGAAGGGCAAGGATTTCACCTTGCTCGATATCGAGGTTGATGTTCTTCAGCGCGTCAAACCCACCATCATAGGTCTTTGTGACGTTCTGAACTTCGACGATTGCGGGCATTTTTAAACCTCCTTCGCACAGGACCCTAACCGGGAACGTCCGTGGGAAACATTGCGGATTTTTGAACAGACGAGCTACGCAGATGAAGAGAGCGCATGGCTAAACGACCCTCAGAAACGAAAAACCGGCGAGGAAATCCTCGCCGGTTTAAACACTTAATCAGGGGTGACTAGTCGGCCTTTTGAGCCGCCAACGCAGCCGCATATTCGGGACCTAACGCAGAAATACCCTTAAGAATATCAATCGCATATGCGAGTTGATAATCCTCTTCACGCAGGTCCGCGGAAGCTTCTGCCTTGGCACGATCCGCTTCGATCAGGCGGCGCTCATCTTCGCTGAGGCTGTCGTTGTTAAGGCTACCACGCAGATCAGCCTCGGAGCGGGCGCCACGCTGCGGCGTCTCCTCTTCAGTTTCCTCGCGGCGCGGCGGCTGAGCCACGATGATATCCGGTGACACGCCCAACGCCTGGATCGAGCGACCCGACGGCGTGTAGTACCGTGCGGTGGTCAGGCGCATCGCGCCTTCGCCCCGAAGCGGCATCACGGTTTGCACCGAGCCCTTGCCGAAGCTTTTGGTGCCGACAACGATGGCGCGGCGATGGTCCTGCAAAGCGCCCGCAACGATTTCAGACGCCGATGCGGAGCCACCGTTGATCAAAACAACGATCGGTTTTCCTTGAGCAAGGTCGCCCTCTTCTGCATTGAAGCGGTCGCCATCTTGCGGATCGCGACCACGGGTCGACACGATCTCGCCCGCGTCAAGGAACGCGTCCGAAACACGCACCGCCTGATTGAGCAAACCGCCCGGGTTGTTACGCAGGTCAATAACGAAGCCGTTGACGTTGTCCAGGCCGCCAAGCTCTTCCACTTGTTCAGCAAGCTGGTCGCGCATCGACGGGAATGTCTGATCGCTGAAGGTCGTCAGGCGCAATACGACAGTGTCGCCAACTGTGCGCGAGCGCACCGCAGTCAAAGTGATGATATCGCGGATGATGGAGACATCGAAGGGTTCGCCTGCGCCCTCCCGCACCACTGTGATGATGATTTCACTGCCGACCGGGCCACGCATCAGGTCAACTGCCTGATCAAGACCAAGGCCCAGGACGCTTTCGCCATCCACGTGGGTGATGAAGTCACCCGCCTCGACACCGGCTTGATCAGCTGGCGTTCCGTCGATCGGAGAGACGACCTTCACAAAGCCCTCTTCTTGTGTGACCTCGATGCCAAGCCCACCAAATTCACCACGTGTTTGCACACGCATATCGGCGGCGTCATCTGGCGACAGATACGACGAATGCGGATCAAGGGATGTCAGCATGCCCCTGATCGCAGCTTCGATCAGGTCGCCCTCGTCTACTTCTTCGACATACTGCGCGCGGATCCGCTCGAATATATCACCGAACAGGTCCAATTGTTCGTAAACCGAGGCCTTTCGGTCGGCTTCTTGCGCCAACAACGGTCCGGCCACCTGCGTAGTCACAACGGCGCCAAGCATGATACCGGTGACGGACGCTAGAAAGAATCTTTTCATTACAGTTCCTTAATCTATCTGCCGATGAAACCGCGACCCGGGGTCGACGGCCTCCCGGCCCTGTCTTAGCTCAATATAAAGCGTTTCGCGGCCAGGTTGACCACTGCCTTGTTCGCTTTCGATCAATTTCTCTTGTTCACGTGCAAAATCGCCGCCCATAAGGCCAATTGGTTCGCCCAATGCCAGGATTTGACTGCGGGTCACAAACAGATCAGACGCGCCCGCCAAAATCAGCAATTCGCCTGCACGCGGCTCCAAAATCACGACCTTTCCGAAGTCCGGCAAAGCGCCCGCAAACCGAACCGTGGCCGCCACAGGCGTGGTGACGATTGCCGCTGCATTTGTCGCAATAATCCAACCGGGGCGCCGCACACCCACCGCGTCGGCCTCGTTAAAATCGCGCAGGACCCGGCCGACCACTGGCAAAGCCCAGCTTTCACCGGCAGCGTCCGGCCCCTGGGCTGCTGTCACAAAATTGTCGGCGAAGGCGGCGAGTGTCTCGGAGGAGTTTATCAACGCCTCCATCGCAGCATCATCGGTCGCGGCTGCTTGCGGCAGATCACTGCGATTTGAGACGGCCTCAGATAAAGCAAGCCGCGCCGCGCGAATGCCCGCCAAGCCATCTTCAAGCTGCGCTTGCCCCGCAAGTTGCAAGGCAACGATATCCTGTATGCCTTCTAGTTCGCGCGCGACTGATTGCGCCCTCGTATTAAGCGCCGGGACCAACTCGCTGGCCAGCATACCGGTGCGGATCGCCGGAAGCGGGCCGTCGGGGTGCAAGACTTGCGCCGCACCGCCGCTGCGTTCGATGCTTTGCAGCGCCGCCAAAAGCTGCATCAACTCGGCATCGCGCCCTTCCAAAGCGCTGCTGATTGCGCGTTCTTCATGGGCTGCAAGACGCAGACCTTCGCGCATGGCGGCAAGCCCACGCTCGTAAGCGCGCACCGTGACCGTCAAAGCCGCAATCCGATTGCCTGCGCCGTCTGCCTCGGACAAAGCCAAAGCTGCCTCCTGCAGAAAATCAGACGCTTCGCGCGCCAAATCCGCAGCGGAGTCCTGCGCCGAAACCGCCGGAGCGAAGGCCAGTGACAGGCAAAGCAGAAGATGCTTCATCGCGTGATCAAGCTTTGCCCGGTCATTTCAGGCGGTGCGTTCAACCCGAGAAGATCAAGAAGCGTCGGCGCAAGATCCGCAAGTCGTCCGTCCATCAGAGTGGCCCCATCCGGCGCGCCGATCACGGCAACCGGCACAAGATTGGTCGTATGCGCCGTGTGCGGACCGCCGGTTTCAGGATCGACCATGGTCTCACAATTCCCGTGATCAGCCGTCAGCACCATCGCGCCTCCCGCCGCCTCTAAGGCGACGATCACACGCGCAAGCCCCTGATCAACGGCCTCGCAGGCCTTCATCGCGGCGGCCAGATCACCGGTGTGACCCACCATGTCCGGGTTGGCGTAGTTCACGATGATCAGATCATAGCCGTCCTCGATCGCCGCCACGAAATGCTCCGTCACTTCGACCGACGACATTTCAGGCTGTAAATCATAAGTCGCCACTTTGGGCGACTTCGGCATAAAACGATCCTCACCGGTCTCGGGTGTCTCTTTGCCGCCGTTCAGGAAAAACGTAACGTGCGGGTATTTTTCCGTTTCTGCTAAGCGGAACTGAGTTAATCCGTGCTTTGCAACCCATTCACCAAGCGTGTTGGCGATCTTCTTTTTGGGGAAAGCGGCGGTCATGAACGCGTTATGCGCCTGCGAGTAATCCACCATTCCCAGAAGGGCCGCCAATTTCGGACGCTCGCCGACGTCAAAATTCGAGAACACAGGCGCCCCTATCGCGCTCAAAATTTCGCGCGCACGATCCGCACGAAAATTGACAAAAAATACGCCGTCGCCGTCCTTCATCCCTTGGTAACCATTAGCGATATAGGGCTCGATGAATTCATCGGACTGACCAAGCTCATACCGCTTAGCAATGGCCTCGACCGCATCAGCCACGGGATCAGCTTTGCCTAGCACCATGGCACGATAGGCTTTCTCAACCCTGTCCCAGCGATTGTCGCGATCAAGCGCGAAATACCGCCCGGAAACTGAAACGATTTTGACGCCCTCCGGCAATGCTTGCGCCAAAGCAGCGACCTGATCGTGCGCTGATTGCGGCGGCACGTCGCGGCCGTCTGTAATTGCGTGAACCACAACACTCACACCGCGATCGGTCAGCACCTTTGCTGCCGCGACGATGTGGGTCTGATGGGCATGTACACCACCCGGTGATGCCAGCCCGATAATATGTGCCGTGCCACCGCTGCCCTGTAGTTTTTTGGCAAAAGCGCCAATGGCTTCGTTGTCGAAGAACGATCCGTCTTCAATCGCCAGATCGATCTGCCCCAAATCCATCGCAACGACGCGGCCTGCACCGATGTTGGTGTGACCCACTTCGGAATTACCCATCTGCCCTGTCGGCAAACCAACGTCAGGCCCATGGGTGATCAAAGTCGCATTCGGGCAGGTCGCCATAATCCGATCAAACGTCGGCGTATTTGCAAGAACCGGCGCGTTTGCTTCGCGGTCCGCGCGGAGCCCCCAGCCGTCCAAAATGCACAGAACCACAGGTTTCGGGATGCTCATCTCATGCCTTTCAGGTTGGGATTTTCGCGGACCATATAGAAAGCGTGGCCCGAGGAAAACCACCGCCAAAAGAAGTTAGCTTCGCACGGTCCGTCAAAGATCGTCCTCGCTGTCTGCGCCAAATTCGGTTTCGACGATCCCGGCGTCATATCCTTGGTCCTCCAGCCAACGCCGGAACGCCGACGTATAGCCGTGGGTCACAAACACGCGCTCGGCGCCGGTAGCTTTGATTGCCATGTTCAAACCGTCCCAATCCGCATGATCCGACAGCACAAAGCCCCGATCCGCCGAGCGGCGACGCCGCACACCTCGCAGCGCCATCCAGCCACTTGCAAATGCCGTGGATGTCGGGCGGAATTTACCGGCCCAGGCGCTTGCCATGGCTGAAGGCACGGCCAGAACAAACGCCCCCGGATAATTTGCGGGCTTCAGATCGGGCGTCACACGGATGGACGCGGGCAGTCTTATGCCTTGTGCACGCAGGACTTCATTTGTGTTTTCAATCGCCCCATGCGTCAGGATCGGGCCAATCGAAGGATCGAGGCTTGCAAGGATGCGCTGTGCCTTGCCCAGCGCATAGGCCCCGCAGATCGAGAACCGACCCGACGCCGCGTTTGCAGCCCACCAGGAGTTCATATCGGCGGCCACCGATGACGGAGCGTCCCATTTGAAGACCGGCAAACCGAACGTACATTCGCTGATGAACGTGTGACAGCGCACCGGCTCGAAAGGCTCGCTGACACCATCGTCCACGACTTTGTAGTCGCCCGAAACAACCCAGACCTCGCCGCCAACTTCAATGCGAATTTGTGCTGAACCCGGAACATGGCCGGCCGGATGGAAGCTGACTTTTGCATCGCCGATCTGCCGGCGCTCGCCATAGGAGATGGTCTCAAGCGCGATGTCACCAAGGCGATGCCGCATCACCGGGGCCGCGGCCTTGGTCGCCAGGTAACGCCCCATGCCGCCCCTTGCGTGGTCCGCATGTCCATGCGTAATCAACGCCCGGTCAACCGGCCGCCAAGGGTCAATATAAAAGCCCCCAGCCGGGCAAAAGACACCCTTCTTGGTGAACGTCAGAATTGGCGTTTTGCCCATACCTTTAATCTTAGCGTCCCAAAACTGCCCGAACAGCAGGCAATTGCATAAATCCAGACTTTACCTGCCGAAAGCCAGGCGCGCTTGCCCTTTGACTTTCCAGCCTCGGCGATCATAGTCAGCGAGAACAAGGGGAATAATGTTGAAAAAACCAAACTACTTCAATGAAATGGGCTCAGGCAATGCGATCCGCCCACCCTATGAGGGACTTGGTGCATGGGCGGCTGAGATGCCCGAGGAATTCCGCAACACCAAGCAATCCGAGGCCGAAGCCCTGTTCCGGCGCATCGGCATTACTTTTGCGGTCTACGGCGAAGGGGGCGACCCGGACCGGCTGATCCCTTTTGATATGTTCCCGCGCATTTTCGCCGCCCAAGAATGGCGCAAGCTGGAACGCGGCGTCAAACAGCGTGCGAAGGCGTTGAACGCTTTCCTTATGGATGTTTACGGGCGCGGTGAGATCGTAAAAGCCGGGATTATTCCGGGGCGTCTTGTCTATCAAAACGAGGCCTACGAGAAAGCAGTGGTTGGGATCAAGCCGCCGCGCGGTGTCTACAGTCATATCGTTGGCATCGACCTTGTACGGACCGGCCCCGACGAATTTTTCGTCCTTGAGGACAACTGTCGCACCCCGTCAGGTGTCTCTTATATGCTGGAGAATCGCGAGATCATGATGCGGATGTTCCCGCAATTGTTCCGCGAAAACCGGATTGCCCCTGTGGAGAGCTATCCGGCGCAACTGCGACGCACACTTGCCAGCGTCGCCCCCGCAAAATGCGATGGCGAGCCGACGGTTGCAATCCTGACGCCCGGCCATTTCAATTCGGCTTACTACGAGCACAGTTTTCTGGCTGACATGATGGGCGTGGCTTTAGTCGAGGGGCAGGATTTGTTCGTCAAAGGCGACTTCTGCTACATGCGCACGACGGAAGGCCCCAAGAAAGTTGACGTGATTTATCGCCGTATCGACGATGCCTACATTGACCCGCTTTGTTTTCGACCGGAATCAATGCTCGGCGTTCCAGGATTGATGAATGTCTATCGCTCGGGCGGTGTTGCCATCGCCAGTGCGCCGGGGGCCGGTGTCGCCGATGACAAGGCAATATATACCTTCGTACCCGAAATGATCCGCTTTTTTCTGGGCGAAGAACCGATCCTGAACAACGTCCCGACCTGGCAGTGCGGCAAGAAAGACGAGCTGAAATACGTGCTTGAGAATCTTGGCGAGCTGGTCGTGAAAGAGGTCCATGGATCGGGTGGGTACGGGATGTTGGTCGGGCCGCGCTCGACCAAGGAGCAGATCGAAGTGTTCCGCCTGAAAATCGAAGACAATCCCGGAAACTACATCGCCCAGCCCACACTCGCGCTGTCGACCTGTCCCACATTCGTCGAGGAAGGGATCGCACCGCGCCATGTCGATTTGCGGCCCTATTGCCTTGTCGGAGAGAACATAGAACTTGTACCGGGTGGCCTCACGCGGGTTGCGTTGACAGACGGCTCGCTGGTGGTGAACTCAAGTCAGGGTGGCGGCGTCAAAGACACCTGGGTGTTGGCCGAATGACCCTTCTTGCCCGCCACGCCGAGAACCTTTTTTGGATTGGGCGCCTTGTTGAGCGCGCCGAAACCGTCGCCCGTCTATTCGAAGTTGGCTCACGCAATGCGCTGATCCCAAACACTGCGGGCGGCTTTCGCAACGAGTGGGAATCTGTCCTGCGCGCCAGCGGCTCGGCCGGTACCTTCAAGGCCAAATACGGGGACGATATTCGAGAACGAAACGTGGAAAGCTTCCTATTTTTTGATTCCGATAATCCCTCGTCCGTCGCTTCGTGTATTGAACATGCTCGCGAAAACGCGCGCATTGTCCGCACCTCACTGACCAGCCAGACGTGGGACGCGCTGAACAACGCCAATCAAGAAATGCGCGAGTTGAAGCGGACAGAACGCTCGAAACTGTCGATGAGCGATCTGATTGATTGGACCTTGCGAACAGCCGCATTGATCCGCGGCACAATCGAAGACACGCAGCTTCGGATCGACGGTTACGATTTCCTGAATATCGGCACATACCTTGAACGCGCCGATAGCACCGCGCGCCTTTTGGATGTGAAATACTTTGTGCTTTTGCCACAGGTGGATTTCGTCGGGACCGAACTTGATAACTACCAGTGGCGGACGATTTTGCGGGCACTGTCCGCCCACCGGGCGTTCAGTTGGGCCTATGGCGGCGAGGTTACAGCGGCTAAAATTGCCGATTTCCTGATCCTTAACCGTAAGGCACCACGATCGCTGATCACCTGCGCCGAGGAGGCCTGTTGGCATCTGGACCGGCTTGCCCGCGCTTATGGGCAAACAACCGAAGCCCAAACCCAGGCCCGTCTTCTGGTGGCTAACATGAGCGAGATTACCGTCGATGATATCTTTGAAGAGGGGCTCCACGAGTTCTTGTCGCGGTCAATTGACGAGATCGCGGCTTTGGCGGCTGTCATTAGCGGCGTCTATCTAAGTGGGGAGGCCCGGTAATGCGCTTACAAGTAAACCACCGCACAAGCTACCGATTTGACCCGCCAAAGCGGGGTGTCGCGCAATCATTGCGGCTTTGGCCGTCTCTGTTTGACGGTCAGAAAATTCTGGATTGGAACGTGGATATCGAAGGCGCGGTACGTGGCGCAAGCTTCCGTGACGGCGCCGGTGATCTGATCGAAACCGCGACCTTCCTTGGCTCCGTCGAAAATGTCGTTGTCGAGGTCAGCGGAACGGTCGAAACGACAGATCTGTCTGGCGTCCTGCGCGGCCACTCCGAGAAAGTACCGCCTTTGGCGTACGTCAGGCGCGGGCCTTTCACCCACGCAAGCCCCGCAATACGCGACCTTGCCGAAGCCGCCGTAAAAGACGCCGGAAGCCCAATTGCAGAAGCGCATGCACTTGCCACAGCCGTCGGTGAAGCGATTGCCTATGTTCCGGGAGAAACCGACGAACGGACCACGGCCGCAGAAGCGCTGGAAGCAGGGCGTGGCGTTTGTCAGGATCACGCACATGCGCTTGTCGCAGCAGCCATAAGTCTGGAAATTCCCGCGCGCTATGTGACCGGATATCTTCACGCCGTAGGTGCCATCGCGGAAGCAAGCCACGCCTGGGCCGAGCTATATGTGCGGGATTTGGGCTGGGTTGGGTTTGATGCCTCGAACCGAGTTTGCCCCGACGAACGCTATATCCGGCTTGGGTCGGGCTTTGATGCGATCGATGCCGCGCCCATCCGAGGGGTGTCTCAAGGCTCGGGCGCAGAAGCGTTAAGTGTCGACGTGACAATCATTGATGCAGGTCAACAATAGGGTTTTTTATCAATCTGAGGGCTTTTTGCGGAGAACCTCATCTGAGGCGCGTCGCGCGATCCATAACATTCGGCGATGAGGTAATATTGCCACATTTTTAGGCGTGATGAAGAAAAATCACGCACAGCGTCCGCAGACTGTGTAGTCTCGTTTTGATAGGTATTGTGTCTTTACGAATTAGCAGATTCTTATTCCAGCCGCGCAGATTTACGACCGCGCAGCATATTAGTTCCTCCCTGACTGGATGGCCGTGCTTGCACGGCCCTTTTTTTCGTCCAATCAGTTCGTACTGTCCAATCCATCCGGCTTCCCTACAACGACAAACCGCAGGTTTTCGGGCTGAAATAGCCGGGCCGCCACACGCTTGACGTCATCCAGGGTCACAGCCTCGACCCGGTCGTTGCGGGTTGTGATGTAATCAGGCGTTAGCCCAATGGTCTGCATCCCCACAATGATCCGCGCAATCGGGCCGTTCCCATCGAAACGCAAGGGATACGCACCCGTCAGATAGGTTTTGGCCTCGGCCAGTTCTTCCTCGGTGACGCCTTCTTCGGCGATCCTGGCCCATTCAGCTTTCACGACATCAATCGCTTGCGCAACGCGGTCATTGGCAGAAGCAAACTGACCCAAAAGCATGTCGGCATTGTCGAAGTTCACAAGATACGACCCGACGCCATAAGTCAGACCTCGCTTTTCGCGCACTTCTTCCGAAAGCCGAGACTGGCGACCCGAGCCGCCGAAAATCTCATTGGCAACGAAGGCCGCAAAGAAGTCCGGGTCATCGCGCGGGATACCCGCATGGCCAAAAAACGCGACCGATTGCGGAGTTTCAAAAGGTACAATTGTCATGCCCCCGGTGATGTTAAGCTCCGCCGTCCCCGGCAATTCTGCACCCGTTTTAGGCAAGCCACCCAGCAAACTATCAAGCAACAGCCCAAGCTCTTCGGCCGAGATATCACCGGACGCGCCGACATAGATGCGGTCCCGCGCCAAAACAGCGCGATGTGCCGCAACAATGTCGTCTCGCGTCAGCGCAGCCACGCTTTCAAGGGTTCCGCTATTGTCGCTGCCGTAGGGATGATCGCCATACACCATCGCGTCGAATGTGTGGCTCGCAATCGAATTCGGATCCGTGGCGTCGGATCTGATGCCTGATAGAACCTGCGCACGCACGCGCTCAACCGCATCTTCATCAAAGCGCGGGTTGACCAATGCGTCGCGCAACAACTGAGAGGCTTCATCGCGGTTTTCGCTTAGCATTCGGACCGACACGCTCAAAGCATCGTCCTGGACGGAAAAATCAAAGCTTGCCGCCAATCCATCGCGGGCTTCCGCAAAGGCGGTGGCATCCATCTCGCCCGCGCCTTCTTCGATCAATCCGGTCATCAAGTTAATCACACCGCGTTTGCCTGTCGGATCAAGCGATGCACCGCCCAGGAACCGGATTTGCAGCGACACAAACGGGATCGAGTCCTCCTGTACCAGCCAGGCTTCAATGCCGCCGGGCGACGTAACTTCCTGAATTTCAACAGCCGCCTTCAAAGGGGCCGCCATAGCCATAGCCATCATCGTGGCAAAGACAACACGGATCATTGCATCAACTCCTCGGACCCTTCGGGCATCACCCAACCAGTGACAGCATTTCGGCGCTCAAAAATGGTGGCCGCGACGGCCATGATGTCATCGGCTGTCACTTCGCCAAGGATTTGCGGCCATGCCTCGATGTCTTCGATTGTCAGCCCACTGGTAAGCCCGCCACCATAGGTGCGTGCGAGAGACGACAGATTGTCCTGCCCGTAAATTTCTGACGCCCGGATTTGCATGCGGATGCGTTCGAGGTCTGCCATATCCACACCGGTCTCTAGAAAGGCATCCAAAGCCTTGTCCATCGCCGCTTCTGCATCGGCAAGACTGACACCCTCGCTTGGCACAACGATCAGACCAAACGTTGTTTCATCAAGCGAAAGTCCACTGTAAAACGCCGCCGAATAGATCGCGACCTGGCTTTCAAACTGAAGCTGCTCGGCGAAGAACGATGTCGTGCCCGACCCGCCCAACAACTCGGCCAGAAGCGTCAAAGCGGCCGCTTCTCCTTGCGCACCCGCATCCCGTTCGGGCGCAAGATATGTGCGGATTACATAAGCCTGACCGATGCGGGGATCCGCATAGGAGAGCCGGCGCTCAGCAAGCTGGGGAGGTTCGGTTACACGCTCACGTGGCTTCACATTCGGATTGGGTGGAATCACACCGTAGTATTGCTCGGCAAGACGACGCACTTCGTCCGGTTGCACATCGCCCGCAACCACAAGGATCGCGTTGTTGGGCCCATAATGCTGCTCATAAAACGAAACGGCGTCTTCCAGCGTCAGCGCCTCGGCTTCATGTTTCCAGCCAATGATCGGAATGCTATAGGGGTGGCTAAGGTACTGCGCGGCACGGCGCTGTTCGGCAAAAAGTGCGCCGGGATCATTTTCAGTCCTCTGGTTGCGCTCTTCGATCACCACATCGCGTTCGGTTGCAATATCTTCCGGCACAAGCGCAAGACCGTCCATCCGGCTGGCTTCCATCTGCATCATCAACTCAAGTCGATCCGAGGCGACGCGCTGAAAATAGCCGGTATAATCGTAGGACGTGAAGGCGTTGTCACTGCCACCGTTGCGCGCCACTGTCGCCGAAAACTCGCCCGCTTCAAGCTCGTCGGTCGCCTTGAACATCAGGTGCTCAAGGTAATGCGCAATCCCAGAAACCCCGCGCGGCTCATCCGCAGAGCCGACCCGGTACCAGACCATATGCACAACCGCAGGCGCGCGATTATCTTCCAAAACCACCACGTCCATACCGTTATCCAGTGAAAACGAGGTGACATCCGCCGCCCGCAACGGCCCTGCAAGGGCTATAACAAAGGGAATAATGACCGTAATGAACCGACGCATGGCCTCTCCTTAAATAAAGTGTCTCGCAAACAAATGAGGGCGATTGCGCGCTGCTTCAAGTTGGACCAACGGACTTGTGAGGCACACTTGCGCTATCGGGCCGGATTTGGTGGCACCGAAGGCGTGCGGATGCCTGCGCGCCGCAACCTCTCAAGTTCAGCGTATTGATCAAGCGAGAGCGACTCGTAGGCTTGAAAGTAGACGTTCACGTTGAACATCCGTTCAAGCAGACGGCCATCGTTTTGCTGGCGGTAGCGCAGGTCCGACGCAGCCAACGTTGTCCGAATGTCTGGCGAGACACCAAAGCGCCCGGTGTAGCGCACCAAAGCCCCATCATTGGAGGCACGTGACAGAACCGCCGGATTGCCACCAAGCGCCACGATCGCCTCGGCGCGCGGTGTTGGATCGGTACGGTTTGTCTGACCGCGGGTTGGTCGCGGCAAAGCAGCAAGGTCTTCGGGAATAACCAATGGCTCGGTCGGCAAAACCCCGAACTCGTCGGGACCCGCACTTCCTGACTGCGAGATATTCAAAAGGTTCGGCATGCGCTCGGTGCTGTTACCGCAGGCGGCAAGCGTCAAAGCAGCAAGCAACAGTAGTGTACGGGTCGACATGTACCAGTTTCCTCGGATCATAACGCCTGTCTTAGCCCGCTTTGGCCTTGGCGTCACGGTCCTTTGGCGGATCGCCTGCCAGAATAATCAGACCAAACGCACCAACGAAAATCGCAATATCCGCAACGTTGAAGGACCAGGGGTTTTCAAAGCCACAACACGACATATTCAAAAAGTCCGCCACAGCCCCGTAAATCAGCCGATCAATGATGTTGCCAATCGCCCCGCCAAGCACAAACCCGGCCGAAATCTGCACCGAAGGGCCCGGCCTGTCGCGCCGCATCCAGATGACGATCCACGCCGAAATGGCCAAAGCCAGCGCGATCAAAACCCAGCGCATTACATCGCCAGCCCCGGAAAATAACCCGAAGTTGATCCCCTCGTTCCACGCCATCCGAAGTATGAGAAATGGTGGTGCCACAAGGATCGTACCAACGGTTTTCAGGTCCAACAACTGCACGACCCAGATCTTAACGATCTGATCAATCACAAAAACCGCAATTGCAGTCCGGGTCATGGGGGCAAGGCTAACCATCAGTGACGGAAGTGTCGCATGGCCGTGAAGACCATCGCAAGGCCCGCGTCGTCGGCCGCGGCAATGACTTCGTCGTCCCGTTTGGACCCACCTGGCTGAATGATCGCCGTCGCACCAGCCTCGGCTGCTGCCAGAAGTCCATCAGCGAAGGGGAAGAACGCATCGGACGCCACAACAGATCCAATAGCGGGACTTTGCGCCGCGCCGATGTCGCCCCCCATGCGGCCCGCCTTCAATCCGGCGATGGTCGAGCTGTCGACGCGGCTCATCTGCCCTGCCCCGATGCCCACGGTCGCACTATCCTTGGCGTAAACAATCGCATTGGATTTAACGTGCTTCGCAACTGTCCAAGCAAATTGCAGATCAGCGATTTCCCGAGCGGACGGCGCGCGCTTCGTGACAACCTTCAGATCGCTTTCGCCCACATGCCCAGTATCATCATCCTGCACGAGCCAGCCTCCGGCCACCTGGCGCACGGCAAGGCGCGCAAGATGCGGATCAGGCAGGCCTTGGGTCGTCAAAAGACGCAAGTTCTTCTTCGCCGCAAAGACTGCCTTGGCCTCTTCGGTTGCGTCCGGAGCGATCACGACTTCGGTGAAAATCCCGGTGATCGCATGAGCAGTTTCAGCGTCCAGTGTGCCATTCAATGCGACGATCCCACCGAAAGCCGAGGTGCGGTCGCAATCAAACGCGCGCCCGAACGCTTCGGCAAATGTAGCCCCCCGCGCGACACCGCTTGGATTTGCGTGCTTGATGATCGCCACGGCCGGACCACCCTCGGGCGCGAATTCAGCGACCAAGCGGAAGGCCGCATCCGTGTCGTTAATATTATTGTAGGACAGTTCTTTGCCCTGATGCTGGATTGCGGTCGCAAGCCCTGCAACATCCGAGCCGTCGGTATAAAACGCCGCCGCCTGGTGCGGGTTTTCGCCATAGCGCAGCGCTTGCGCCAACACGCCCGCGAAGACCCGGCGACGCGGTGTCGCATCCCCCAAGGCATTCGCCATCCAAGTCGAAACAGCGGCATCATACGCCCCCGTGTGCGCGTAAGCCGTCGCCGCAAGACGCTGACGGAACGCATAGGTCGTTCCGCCGTTGGCCGTAATCTCCGCAAGGACCGCCTCATAATCGGCGACATCAACAACGACGCTGACAAATTTATGGTTCTTCGCCGCGGCGCGGATCATCGCCGGACCACCGATGTCAATGTTTTCGATCGCGGTGGCATAGTCGGCACCGCCTGCCACGGTTTGCTCAAACGGATACAGGTTCACAACCGCCAGATCGATCGCGCCAATCCCGTGTTCTTCCATCGAAGCGACGTGATCGGTGTCGTCGCGTAGCGCCAGAAGGCCGCCATGCACCACCGGATGTAGTGTTTTCACACGGCCATCCATCATCTCAGGAAAGCCCGTCAGCTCGGACACATCCCTGACTTCAAGACCCGCAGCCCGAAGCGCCTTGGCGGTCCCACCGGTCGAAATCAGCTCAACCCCCTGAACCGCAAGGTTTTTTGCAAAATCCTCAAGGCCCGTCTTGTCTGAAACAGACAACAGAGCCCGGCGTACCGGCTGAACGTCACTCATCATTGATGTCTTCTTTTCTTTCTCAATCCACGGCCATCATGTCGTCCATCGCATAGTCACGAATGGCCGACGGGGTCTCTTGCGCCTTGGCAAGGGACCAGCTCACGCGCGTGGCATACTCCATCGCCGTGCCAGAGAGAACAATCTGTTTGGTCGCACGCGGAGAAAGGCGCGATTTTTCAAGATAGACGCTTTGTTCAAGCGCCATCGAGGCCTCGCCATGGGAGCGGAAAACCCAGATCTCGCCACTCTTAAGCGCCATCGAAACTGCGGTCCCGTTCATATCTAGCGTTGCATCGACGTCGGGGTGCAAATGAAACCGCACGGAAAACGGAATGCCGCGCAGCTTTGATTTATCAAACACCAGATCAAAGCGTTTGCGATCTGATGCGTTAAAGGCGATCAGCGTATCTTCGCCCGATAAAGCGCGCCCGTCATAGCCAAGGTGCAGGGTGCGCACATGGGTCAGCCCATGGCTTGTCAGATACCCGTCATGCCCGGCGACAAGTCGCGTGCCGCCGTCGGCGTCGTCGCGCTCGAATCGGACGTCGCGCGGCGCATCCGTCAGCAATTCCGAATCACGATCCGACATCTTGCCCGCCGCCCCAAGACGAGAAGACGACAGACCTTCGATCCCCAGCGTAGAATGGCTTGGGGTCGCACGGCCTGCACGGCGCCAACTTTTGCCAAACGTCGCACCGGAACCACAATTCACGATGACGGGCCGCCGACCCGACGTCAGCTCGAACGCCAGGGTCGAGGCATGGCCGTTGGCAGAGGCATTCACCCGTGGTGGTGCGGCCGCATCGGCAATAATACTGGTGCGTCCATGGCTGACACGCGCATAGCCCATCGCCAGACCTTCGTTAGTGACGGCTTTCACGCCCGACGAGGCCAGGGACCGGTCAAGTCGGCCCTCAAGTCCACGCCCGCCGCCATGAAACCGCGCAAGCCCACCGTCTGAATGGCGCAACGCCCGCAACACCGGCGCCACGGCTTCGATCGCCGCAATATGTGCCACGCCCGGTGAGCGCCCCATATCCTGAAGCGCCGCCGCCGCCCAATTCAACAGCGTGAAGACCTCAAGAAGTTCCTCGGGATTTCGGGTCGAAAGCCCGCCGCCTGCATCAATTTCGCGCGCGCATTCCTGCGCCAAGGCGCGGGTTGCCTCGCCCACATGCGCGTCCATCCCATCAAGCGCGAGGCCCGCGTAAATCAAACCTGTCAGGGCTTCAAACCGCGGCAAACCGGGCGACGCTGCCTTCCACCGGCGGCTAAGGAAAAGCGTTTGTGAGGCCAAAGACCGGAAATAAGCCTCGCTGGTTTCCCGTTCCTGACCATTCAGCAAAAGGATCGCGTGATTAATCCAGCGGATCAACCGCCGCCCGGTCAGATCAGGCGTCCAGCCGGGGCCAGCGCCACGACCGTTGCGAGCGATCCACTCATGCGTCCACTGCTGCGCCCGCTTCGTCGCATGGTGATCACCAACAGCCGCCAAATCATCAAGCCAGGTGAACCCGTGGATTTCAATTTCGAAGCCTTCGTCCGGCATCGGCAAGTCCCAAATTGCGACTTCTGGTGCTTCAACAAGAAAACCGGCGAACAGGAAGTTGCCGCCCGTGATCTGACGACCCCGGGCAAATGAGCCTATTGTTCGGGGTTCAGGCGTTGTGGAAAATGCCGTTGCCGGGCGCGAGAACGAAGCCACACGCGCGTGCAAACGGTTCATAAAGCGCGTCTTTCGCGCGTTCCAACTTTCGTCTCTGGACAACGTGGTCGCCCTGCCTCTACCGTCCGATTGCTTCGGACCTTAACGCAAAGGATATCCGAAGACCCCTAGGCGCGTCATGAAAATTATTCGGCTCAGGCGGGTTTTTGCAGCAATGCGGTAAAGAAGCCATCAATCCCACCGCGTTCTGCCCAGTAATCAGGGCGCAAACGCAAGCCTCCACCCGGTGCGACCCAAGCAGGATCGACGCCCTCGGGAACAAACGTCCCAACGGTCAAATCAGGATGGCGTTTCAAGGCAGCTGCCAATTGCGCCTCGCCCTCTTCCGGCAACAGCGAGCACGTACAATAGACCAGACGTCCGCCGGGTTTCAGCCACCCGAGGGCGCGGTCAATTAACTCAGACTGAAACGGAACAAGTGTTTCAAGCTCGGTGCCGTCTTTGGCATATCCAAGGTCAGGATGGCGGCGCAATGTGCCGGTTGCGGTGCAGGGCGCATCAAGAAGAATGGCGTCAAACGCGGCCTCAGGCGTCCATTCCAAAGCGTCCGCAATGACAAGTTCGGCCGTCATCCCCACACGCGCAAGGTTTTGGCGCAGGCGCACCACGCGGTTGTCTGAAATATCAAGAGCCGTGACATCTGCTCCGGTTGCAACAAGCTGCATGGTCTTGCCGCCAGGTGCCGCGCATAAATCAAGCACGCGCTCTCCGGGTTGTGCGTCAAGCATAAGCGCGGGCAGTGTGGCGCCCGCATCCTGCACCCACCATGCACCATCGTCGTAGCCTTCGATTGCCGACACCTGCCCGGCCTCCGCAAGCCGTAAATTGCCGGTTGGCAGCAACTCGGCGCCAAGCTTTTCGGCCCAGGCGGCTGCATCGGATTTCACCGTCAGGTCCAACGCTGGCGGGCGGGAATGCGCGATCTCCATCGCCGCGACGGCCTCTTTTTTCCATGTCGCAATAAGTCTTTTGCGCAGCCATTTGGCAGTCTGCGGGGGGGGCAACGCATCCCAGTCCTGTTTCATGCGCACGACATTGCGCAAAACAGCATTCACCAGCCCGGCCTTGCTCTTCTTGACAATCGACACCGCTGCGTTGACGGCCGCGTGACTTGGCGCACCGGTCACATTGATTTCGTAAAGCGCCAGTCGCAGCGCGTTCATCACCTGATCCTCAGGCTTCATCCGCAGGTGGGGGCCAAGAAGGCGATCCGACCGGTTGGCCCAGCGCAAGGCCTCGGTGGCCAAACGCAAAGCGCGCGCACGTTCTTCCGGCGGCAACCCTATCAGCACCTCATCAAGGCGATGCGGCGTATGAAGCGGCAGATGCTCTTCGGTCACCTGCGTCATCAGTGCGACAGCGCGCCGTCTGGGCTCTAAACCTGCTTGCGTCATTCCGCCTGCCCCGCCTTGTCCAAAGTTGCCGCCCGCGTATATCAAAGGGGATACTACAACAAGGAAGCCTTTTGCGATGTCAGACGAAAAACTCCCCCTGCCTGCGGCTGCCCAGCGCGCTTTGGCCGAAGCCGAACAACGGCGCAAGAGCGCCAAGGGCGATCCGCTTGCGACAGAACTTGGCGGGCGCGATGGTCCCGAACCTGTCCGCTACGGTGATTGGGAGAAAAAAGGGATCGCAGTCGACTTCTGATTTGCTAATATCAGGAAGACCGTCTGGCGAGCGCTACTCGATACTAAGGTCAGCGGAATCGCCACTGCCCATGTCGGATGTAAAGCGGATTGTGTTTCCCATGACCTCGACAAGCTGACAATTGTCTGCATCGAGTTCCTTGCCGCCCCAGAAAAGATCGCGGCAAAAGAACCCACCGTTCCAGTCCCAGGCACCGGTCACGCTTTGGCCGAACGCGCGACCCTGTATCTGGCCATTGTCCTGCACCTGAATACGAATGCCAAAGCGCCGGAGATTGCGGTCTTTCATCAAGCTTACAAAATTAAGCTCTTCTTCGATGCGCTCAAACCCTTCCGCCAAAGAGGTCGTCGCAAACAGCCCGGCAACCGCGGTCGAAAGTGTAAAAAGCTTCACAAGGCGGCCCATTCAACATCTCCCTATTATATCACACATGATACGAGGGCCGCCCTCACTTGGATCAGTTCAAACCAAGCACATCCAGCATTTCGTATTCACCGGGGTCGCGGCCCTGCCCCCAAAGCGCCGCTCTCAGTGCACCTCGGGCAAAAATACTCCGATCCGTCGCAATGTGGCGCAGAACAATCCGCTCGCCGGGGGCCGCAAAGATAACGTCGTGCTCACCCGCGATGTCACCACCCCTGATCGCATTGAACCCAATGTCACCACGCTTGCGCGCGCCGGTGATCCCATCGCGCCCACGGTCCGACACGTCATCAAGTGACACGCCCCGCCCTTCAGCAGCAGCTTCGCCAAGCATCAACGCCGTGCCAGACGGCGCATCCACTTTGTGATGGTGATGCGCCTCGACAATCTCGATATCGAAATCCTCGTCCAGCGCCTCGGCAACTTTCTTCGTCAACAGTGTCAACAAGTTAACCCCAAGCGTCATATTGCCCGCGCGAATAATCGTGGCATGTCGTCCTGCCGCCGCGATCTTTGCAAGCTCGCCTTCATCCATTCCCGTCG
>NZ_JBVCWP010000001.1:0-96526 GCF_057460485.1 Boseongicola sp. | reverse complement strand
TGCAGCCGCGATTCAGGCGTTTCAGGGCATGCTTTTGTTCTTCCTCCTGGCATTCGACGTCCTCACGAACTTCAAAGTCCGCTTCGGCCGGGAGGCTGCAGCATGAGGCCAGCACTTCTGATCTTCGCGGACACCGCCCCGGCGCTGGGGGTTGTCGCCGCGTCTATTGCCGGACACACCTTTGATCCGGCAACGATACTGGAGCTTGTCTAATGGATCTTTCAATCAACCCGATCCTGCTTGTCGCCTCGCTTATGGTCGCGTCCACCCCGATCCTGTTGGCAGCCATTGGCGAGATGGTCGTCGAAAAAGCGGGGGTTCTGAACCTTGGTGTAGAGGGCATGATGATCGTTGGAGCGATCTGCGGTTTCGCCATCGCGGTCGAAACGGGGTCGCCCGCCATTGGCTTTCTCGCTGCTGCTATCGGAGGCGCGGCCTTGTCGATGCTGTTTGGTTTCCTGACGCAATACCTTTTGACCAATCAAGTGGCGACGGGCCTTGCACTCACCTTGTTCGGCCTCGGTCTTTCAAGCCTCATGGGGCAAAGCTATGTGGGCATCAAGCCGCCCTCAACGCCCAAACTTGATATCCCGTTGCTTGGCGATATCCCGGTGCTTGGACCGATGATCTTCAGCCACGACCTGATGGTCTATGTCTCGCTGGCCATCATTGTAGCCGTCTGGGCGTTCCTTAAATACACGCGCGGAGGGCTGATCCTGCGCGCGGTCGGTGAAAGCCACGATGCGGCTCACGCTCTTGGATACAACGTGATTTTTGTGCGTCTCAGCGCAATCGCCTTCGGAGGTGCCTGTGCTGGATTGGGCGGCGCTTACCTAAGTCTTGTGCGCGTCCCACAATGGACCGAAGGCATGACGGCAGGTTCAGGTTGGATCGCGCTTGCCATCGTCGTGTTTGCATCCTGGAGAGCGGGTCGCGTTCTTTTGGGTGCCTATCTTTTCGGCGGCATCACAGTTTTGCAGCTGAACTTGCAGGCCGCGGGCGTCGCAATTCCTGTGGAACTCTTGTCCATGTCGCCATACCTGATAACCATCCTTGTGCTGGTCATAATCTCGTCCGATCGAAACCGTGCGGCGCTTAATGCGCCGGCGTCGCTAGGACGGGCCTTTCATGCCTCACACTGAGGCACTTGTTACACTTAATGGGGAGTTACTTATGAAAAAACGTACATTTCTGCTGACGGGGGTTGCCGCTGCTGCGATTGCTTCCGCCGCTTTTGCTGACGGTCATGAACCGCTCAAAGTTGGATTTATTTTCGTGGGCCCGGTCGGCGACGGTGGCTGGACGTATGAGCACAACCAAGGCCGTCTCGCCGTCGAAGAGCACTTCGGCGACAAAGTCGAAACCGTATTTCAGGAAAACGTGCCCGAAGGCGCGGATGCCGAGCGCGCAATGACGCAAATGGCGCTGCAAGGCGCTGACCTGATCTTCACCACATCGTTTGGCTATATGGACCCGACGATCGCTGTGGCCGAGAAATTTCCGAACGTGAAGTTCGAGCACGCCACTGGCTACAAGCGCGCCGACAACGTCTCGACCTATTCCGCACGATTCTACGAAGGCCGCGCCATTCAGGGTCACATCGCGGGCAAAATGACTAAGACGAACAAAGTCGGCTACATCGCGTCTTTCCCAATCCCGGAAGTCATCCGAGGCATCAATTCGGCCTACTTGCACGCCAGCAAAGTAAACCCTGACGTCGAGTTTTCAGTCGTCTGGGCCTACACTTGGTTTGATCCGGCAAAAGAAGCGGACGCAGCCAAGGCGCTGATCGAAAACGGCGCCGATGTGATCCTTCAGCACACCGACTCGACCGCACCTCAGGCGGCTGCAGCGGATGCCGGCAGCGTCATCACCTTCGGTCAGGCCTCCGACATGGCCGAATATGCGCCGCTGCCGCGCGTTTCGTCGATCATCGACAATTGGGCACCCTACTATATCCAGCGCGTTCAGGCTGTCATGGACGGCACTTGGGAAAGCGTTGACACATGGGACGGGATCGGCCCGGGCATGGTTGGTATCGGTGAGATCACCGACGCGGTTCCTGCTGATGTAAAGGCGGAAGCAGAAGCCCTGCGTGACGCGATTGCTGCCGGAGAATACTACCCATTCACCGGTCCGATCAACAAGCAGGACGGCACGGTCTGGCTTCCTGATGGCGAAGTCGCAGATGATGGTACTCTGGCCGGTATGAACTTCTATATCGAAGGCATGAACGGCGAAATTCCTAACTAATTTCAGGGAATTCGGATAGCGAAGGCCGCCGTCTGGCGGCCTTTCATTTTTAGCCTCCGGCGGAGGTATTTGGCAAAGGGTGAATGGAGATATCAATGCGTACAATTTCTGGAAAAGACGCTTCAAGTTTCAGCTTTGGAACAATGCAATTTGGCGCAAAGGCCAGCGAAACTGACAGTGCTGAGATGTACGCTGCCTGCCGCGCAGCAGGGATCAACTTCTTCGATACGGCGCATGCTTACACCGGCGGGCACTCAGAACGCATTTTGGGTGAATTGGCTGCCGGCGAGCGTGACGATGTCTTCATCGCGACGAAGTGTGCGGGGACAGTTGTCGCCAAACCTGACGTCATCCGCGCCGAATTTGACGAAAGCCGCAAACGCCTGGGCATGGACACGGTTGACCTTCTCTATCTCCACCGCTGGGACCCGGACACGCCGCTTGAGGAAACCTATTCTGTCATGGCCGAATGGGTCAAAGAAGGATCGGTCCGTCATGTTGGCGTTTCTAACTATTCGGCCTGGCAGGTCATGAAGGCGCGACAATTGGCTCAGTCCATGGGGATCGATATTCACGTCATTCAGCCAATGTATAACTTGGTGAAACGGCAGGTAGAGGTCGAGATTTTGCCGATGGCTATATCAGAAGGTTTCGCCGTCTGCCCTTATTCCCCGCTTGGTGGTGGGCTTCTTACCGGCAAATATGCGGGTGGGACTGGTGGGCGTCTGAAAGACGACCCGATGTACAACAAGCGGTATGGCACGGCTTGGATGTATGAAACCGCAGAGGGGCTTTCGCGCCTGGCGGGCGAAGCGGGGATTGATCCGGCGACCTTGGCCGTCTCCTGGGTGGCGCGGCATGAAGGTGTTCATGGACCGATCATTTCTGCGCGCTCGGCCGAACAGCTTGCGCCGTCATTGGCCGCGGTCTCGTACAAGATGGATGCGGGGCTTTATGGAGAGATATCAAAGCTCTCACCGACCCCTCCGCCTGCCACGGATCGTCTGGAGGAGGCTGGCTAAGGCATTCTTTACCGCAAGAGCGGTTTGAATGGAATTTGGTAATTCGAAAGTAATACTGTAAGTTTGAGAGCCCTATGGATTTAAACGACCCACATCACGGGCCTATCGCCGATCTGATCGCGCAGGCGCGGCGCGTGTCGCGTGTTTGGTCCGGACTGTCTTCTGAACCCGACAGCGTGATGACAAGTGCCGAGCGGGATGTGCTGGATTTCCTTGTCTTCGAGGGGGCGGCCACAGTCCCGAACATTGCCAGAAACCGTGGCGTCTCGCGCCAGCACATTCAAAAGCGCGCCGATGCCTTGGTAGAAAAAGGGTTTGCAGATTTTGCGGATAATCCTGCTCACAAATCCTCGAAATTGCTTGAGGCCACGATTGCAGGTGAGCGCGCGCATGCGACTGCGTCCCGTGGCGAAGCCGACGTCCTTCAACAGCTTTCGGGCAAAATTGATCCCAAAGATATCGCAACCGCACGCGCCGTGTTTACGACCCTTGCTAAAGCTGTCGAACAACACGAATGACCCGCATTCTGGTCATTGGTGGCGGCATCGCCGGTGTGTCTGTCGCAGCGAAACTTGCCCCCGACGCTGACGTCACGCTTTTGGAAACCGAAGCGGCTCTTGGCACCCATGCCAGCGGACGATCCGCTGCCTTGTTTGAAGAGAACTACGGCACGCCAACGACCTGCGTTCTGAACCGCGCATCCAGAAGCGAACACGAAAGACGCGGTGTTCTCAGCCCGCGCGGCCTGATGATCGTAGCGAAGGACAGCGACAGGGCGCAGTTTGAAACTGACCTGATCGCCATGTCTATGGACGAAATCACGGTTGCGGATGCCCTTGCCCGCGTCCCGATCCTAAACCGTGACATCACCCGTGCGGCGATCCATGAAGATGCGCATGACATCGATACCGACAAGCTGCTTCAGGGATTTGCCAAAGATGCGCGCGCGAGTGGCGCAAATATCGCGACCAGACAGAAAGTCATCGCTATTGAGCGGTCCACCACATGGCAGGTGCGGACGCAGGGTCAATCGTTCGAAGCTGATATCTTGGTGAATGCCGCCGGGGCTTGGGCCGATCAAATCGCTGAAATGGCCGGTGTTGCAAGGATCGGTCTTCAGCCCAACCGGCGCTCCATGGCCCGTCTTCCAGCGCCGGATGGCCGTGATGTTGGCCGCTGGCCGATGATCATTGGACCCGGCGAAAGCTGGTATGCGAAGCCCGACGCCGGGGGATGGATTGTGTCTCCGGCGGAAGAACATCCGATTGAACCGATGGATGCCTGGCCGGACGACATGGTCCTTGCAGAAGGCCTTGATCGGTATCAGAAATATGTAACAAGCCCCGTGACGCGCGTGGAAACCTCATGGGCTGGACTTCGCACGTTTTCTCCGGATCGCGCCCTTGTCATCGGCGAGGATCTTGATGTGTCTGGATTTTTCTGGTGCGCGGGCCAGGGCGGGTACGGCATTCAAAGCGCGCCTGCCGCGTCTGCATGTCTTGCCGATTTGGTGGCGAGGCGCACGCCCTCTTTGCCCGCCGAAACGGTCGACGGCCTTAGCCCTGCAAGATTTCGCTAAGTCTTAGGCGTAGTCGGGAATGTAAGAGACGCGCTCGCGCATTTTGTAGCGCGGCGCAGGGTAGTCGGTAAATTTCGGCCCCAGTTCGGGAAAAATCTTCTTAAGATCATCGCAGACAGCGCGCGGCGTTTCTTTCAGATTAGCCGTCGTCGGCGAGAAACTTTCTACGGGTAGTCCGTTTGCACAAAATACCTGATGCTCGTCGAAGACAATATTGTAGTAGGTCACTTCGTCCGGTGCACGGTCTACGTAGATACTGTCGTTCAGGTCGGAAATATCGCGGGCCGGGACAAGACATGCTTCGTTGTCTGCCTCGCCTTCAAGGCGCCAGCCAGGGATCAAGAGCCGATGCGCAGGTGCAACCGAAAGATCGCGTTGCGGCATCATTGGACCAATGGCGCGCGTGCGCAAAACGATGGGGGCAAGCGACGGGTCTGCGGCAATTTCTGCTGCGGTGACGGTGCGCGTCCAGACCATACGGACCGGCCGCAATCCATTGTCGCGCGTGACGATCAGATCACCGGCGCGCAAGAACTCGACCCGCCTTGGGCCGCAGGGCGTGCGCAGATTTGCACCAGCACATAAACCGGCCACACTGGTTTTACTGACCTTTTCGGCCTTCGATATTCTGGCAGCCATCGTCATCTAGACGTTCCTTCCGCAGCACGGATCTTTGTTGTCACCACCCAAGGGTCCAAATGTGACCAGATTAGGGACAGGTCATGGTGAATCCGGGATTGCTGGAGACATGAGGCCGTTTTTTGTTTCCAGATTATCAACAATATGCGCAGATAGCCGTATATAGTCAGCAAAATGCGATCAACAGTCGATCAGGCCGGCGAAAATTTGGTCAGTGAATTCTGTTTGGCGTCTGGCCCTGCATTTCAGCCACAATCGCCTCAGCCGCAGTCTTTGGATCACCCGCGCGATAAATGGGTCGCCCGACAACCACATGGTCAGCGCCTGCGGCAATTGCTTCGGCGGGTGTCATGACGCGCTTTTGGTCTCCAAGATCCGCCCCGGCAGGGCGCACGCCCGGGGTCACAATCAAACGTCCCTCGGCTTCTGGCAAAGCGCGGATCAGACTTGCTTCCAAAGGCGACGCGATGACGCCATGAGCGCCTGCATCAAATGCCCGTCCAGCGCGTTCCTGTACCAGATCAGGGATGTTGCCCGCACGAATTTGCGCCGCATCAAGATCATCGCGATCCAGCGACGTCAGCACAGTTACTGCAAGGATTTTCAGATCACTCCCACTGGCCCCTTCCCGAGCGGCACGCACCACATGCGGATCGCCATGCACCGTCAGGAAATCCAGATTGTACTGGGCCAGCCCCCGCACCGCGGCCTCAACTGTCGCACCAATATCGAACAGTTTCAGGTCCATGAAAATGCGCTTGCCCTGCTCGTCCTTAAGCTCGGCCGCAAGGCCCATCCCGCCTCCGGTCAGCATTCCCAGACCGATCTTATAAAACGACACGGCGTCGCCAAGTCTTTCGGCAAGGTTCAGCCCGTCCAGTGCATTCGGCACATCAAGGGCAACGATCAGGCGGTCATCGGCGTGAGTCATTTCAACGAATTAGCCTGCCAATCCGACAAGGGCAAGTAAGCGCACAAAAACATATAAAGGATGGCCTTGAGCCCTGCCTACCAAGTGCCCATATGAGAACTGAGGCCCACAGCACGCATGCCGCAAAGCGGATGTAGCACATCGGGCGCTTTATAAAGGAGAGATCCATGGACTTAGAGAAGTTCACTGAGCGGTCGCGCGGCTTTTTGCAAGCGGCACAGACCATTGCCATGCGGGAAAGTCACCAAAAACTTGCGCCCGAGCACTTGTTGAAAGCATTGCTGGACGATGATCAAGGATTAGCGAGCAACCTGATCAAAGCGGCAGGCGGTGCGCCTGAACGCGTGGTGCAGGCCGTTGATATTGCATTGACCAAGATCCCGAAAGTCACAGGCGACGCGGGACAGACCTACATGGACCAACAGACCGCCAAGGTCCTCGACGAAGCTGAAAAGCTTGCCAAGAAGGCGGGCGACAGCTTTGTGCCGGTCGAGCGCATTCTGACAGCGCTTGCCGTTGTGAAATCAAAGGCAAAAGACGCGCTTGATGCGGGTGCAGTGACCGCGCAAAAACTGAACGGTGCAATCAATGATGTCCGCAAGGGCCGCACCGCAGATACCGCATCTGCCGAAGAAGGCTACGACGCGCTGAAAAAATATGCGCGCGATCTCACTGAATCCGCCCGCGAAGGCAAGATCGATCCGATCATTGGCCGCGACGAGGAAATTCGCCGTGCGATGCAGATCCTCAGCCGTCGCACAAAAAACAACCCGGTTCTCATCGGCGAACCTGGCGTGGGTAAAACCGCCATCGCCGAAGGCCTCGCCATGCGTATCGTCAATGGCGACGTGCCGGAATCTTTGCGCAACAAACACCTTTGGTCGCTCGATATGGGCGCGCTGATTGCGGGTGCAAAATACCGTGGTGAATTCGAGGAACGTCTGAAAGCGGTCCTGTCCGAAGTCACCTCCGCGGCGGGCGAGATCATCCTGTTCATCGATGAAATGCACACGCTTGTCGGCGCCGGCAAGGCCGATGGTGCGATGGATGCCTCGAACCTTTTGAAACCCGCGCTTGCGCGTGGTGAACTTCACTGCATCGGCGCGACCACGCTTGATGAATACCGCAAGCACGTCGAAAAAGACGCCGCCTTGGCACGCCGGTTCCAGCCCTTGTTAGTCGAAGAACCGACTGAGACCGACACGATCTCGATCCTGCGCGGCATCAAAGAAAAATACGAAGTTCACCACGGGGTGCGCATTTCGGACGCCGCGCTCGTTGCGGCGGCCACGCTGTCCAACCGCTACATCACCGACCGCTTCCTGCCGGACAAAGCCATCGATCTGATGGACGAGGCCGCCAGCCGCCTGCGGATGGAAGTCGACAGCAAACCTGAAGCACTCGACGCGCTCGATCGCGAGATCATGCAAAAGCAGATCGAAGCCGAGGCGCTTAAGAAAGAGGACGACAAGGCCTCAAAAGACCGACTTGAAAAGCTGCAACTGGAGCTGTCGGAGCTTCTGGAAAGATCGACGGAGATGACGGCGCAATGGCAGGCCGAACGCGACAAGCTTGAAGGCGCGCGCGACATCAAGGAGCAACTCGACCGCGCCCGCGCCGAGCTGGAACAGGCCAAGCGTGAAGCCAACCTGCAACGCGCAGGCGAGCTGTCCTACGGCGTTATTCCCGGCCTTGAAAAGCAACTGGAAGCGGCTGAATCGCAAGACGCCCTCATGGTTGAGGAGGCCGTGCGTCCCGAGCAGATCGCCGAAGTTGTCGAGCGTTGGACCGGTATTCCGACTTCCAAAATGCTGGAAGGCGACCGCGACAAGCTTCTGCGCATGGAAGAAGAACTGGGCCGCCGCGTTATCGGTCAACGCAGCGCCGTCCATGCGGTTGCGAACGCTGTTCGCCGCGCGCGGGCAGGGCTGAACGACGAGAACCGGCCCCTGGGCTCGTTCCTGTTCCTTGGCCCGACTGGCGTGGGTAAGACAGAGCTTACCAAAACCGTCGCCGAATTCCTGTTCGACGATGAAAGCGCAATGGTGCGGATCGATATGTCCGAGTTTATGGAAAAGCACTCGGTTGCTCGTCTGATCGGGGCGCCTCCGGGCTATGTCGGTTATGACGAAGGCGGCGTTTTGACCGAAGCCGTGCGGCGCAGACCCTATCAGGTTGTGCTGTTCGACGAGGTCGAAAAGGCGCACCCGGACGTCTTCAACGTGTTGTTGCAGGTTTTGGACGACGGCATTTTGACCGATGGTCAGGGGCGCACTGTCGACTTCAAACAGACGTTGATCGTCCTGACGTCAAATTTGGGGTCACAGGCGCTAAGCCAACTGCCAGACGGGGGAGACGCGTCTCAAGCGCGCCGCGACGTGATGGACGCCGTGCGCGCCCATTTCCGGCCTGAATTTCTGAACCGGCTCGATGAGACAATCGTGTTTGACCGCCTGACGCGCGACGACATGGGCGGTATCGTCGATATTCAGCTTAGCCGCCTGATAAAGCGTCTGAGCAAGCAAAACATCAGCCTCGAAATGGATGATGCGGCGAAGACCTGGCTTGCGGATGAAGGTTATGATCCGGTATTTGGCGCCCGGCCATTGAAGCGGGTGATGCAACGTGCGCTCCAAGACCAACTTGCGGAAATGCTGCTGTCCGGCGACATCGGTGATGGCGACACAGTCGCGGTGTCGGCGGGCGCAGGCGGACTTCTTGTCGGGGATCGCGTGTCCACGTTAAACCGCCAACCACCCAGCGATGAAGTGGTTCACTAAAACACAAAAGCCTCCCGCGTTTTCATCGTGGGAGGCTGCTTTGCCCAAGTTGGAATTGTTAAGCCTCGGGGCCCAAAGCCCCGGCCGGTCTGTCAAAGGCCTGGTTTCAGGCTACGCCACCGGCCGAACCTTCGGAAACAATCACATGCACCATCGGCATCGTTGTTTTACTGTTTGCCCCGCTTAAATCGACCATCACTTCGGTGATGTCAGAAAGGCCTTCCGGCATGCCCATGCTTTGCGGTGAGATGATACCGCCGTCGGTGTCACACTGCTTTGCGTATAGACAAGCCGGCACGGTTCGCTCTCCTTTTTATAGACCCCGATGAACCACATTGACATGGTTCGCTCGCGCGTCTCCCTCTCCATACAGACTTTGCGGGTGGCGCCAACGACCACATCCATTTCGGCCACTGGCACGGACATTCCCATCGGTCATCCCACTGCCTGAACATGGCGGGACCGGTCGACATGTTCCAAACCGCATCCGCCGGTGCGTCGAAGTCTCGTCTGACTTTGACCAATTTTGCTGGTCAGCCATCTTTCGTATCCTTCAAGTAGTTTAATAAAATACCCATCATGTCGAAACGGGCCTTCCAGATATGGCGCTATTGGTCGGTCCAACTTGCCACGATCTCAAAAGGCTAAGTATTTAATGCGCCGGGGTGGACCCGCGCCGCTCTGAACTGGCTCGCCATTTTCGCATCTGTTGTCGTGGGGTAGCTTGTCCAGACTTGTTGGTTTGCAGTCGTTTTCGCGGCCCCTTTGGCCAAATCCTAGGGGGCCGGCGACAAAGCCGAACACGCCAAGGCCCCATCCCTTTGCGCCACCGGCTGGTAAAAGAGAGCCCTTCAGCGCGGCTTCCGGATCCGTCGTCGGATTGCCGTCAGCATCAACAGCCCAACCTTCGGGAATGGTCTGCCCGGCCTCCTTTGCCATATTCACAGCCCCCAAAGTCACGACGGCTGCGGCCTGATCAATGGCAACGCCGCCGACGCCATTCGGTACAGCAAAGGCAATAGGGTGTGTTCCGATCACCCGCTTGGACCCACCCACAGGCGCAATAATGGGGCTGGCATTGGTTACACCAAGCGCGATTAATCCAGCCGAAGCGGCTCGTTCTGTAAACCAACCCAACGCTGTGCAGGTATGCGACCGTCCAATGTTCACGCTGACAATCCCGGTCTCGTGCGCAACCTAAACGGCTTGCGAGAACGCCGCGTCAAACGTTACCTGTGCAAAACCGTGGTCCGCGAGCCCCTTCAGAACTGACAAACGCACCACATTGATCTTTGGCGTGGCCCGCCTGTTGATCCGTCCGGTTTTAAGCTGGCGGCAATAGCTCTCAAGATAATACAGCCCACAAATCCGGTTCCCGCGCGCTTCGGCCCAGGCAATGGCATCCGCCATGATCGCGGCTGTATTTTCGCTCGCGCCATGGCGCGAGCACAGCATCCTTTGAGACGCGCTCAATCTCTTGAATTGATATTTCGGCCATAGGGCAGGCATCCTTCGATGCAGCCGGGCCAATCTAGGCACCCACGCGAGCCCCGCAACCGGGATTTCATCCCCGGCGTTCGCGCAAAGCCCCGCCGCTTCGCTCGGTAATCTCCGCTGCAGCATGCGTCACAGCCGCGCCCAACTCAGAAATCCGCGATGGATCAAACCGGATGCTTGGTCCCGAGATCGAAACCCCCGCGCAGGGATTGCCGTATTCATCGAAAATCGCGCTGCCGATACAGGACATCCCGTCGTGCCGCTCCTCGTGATCAAAAGACCAGCCACGTGCGCGGATCTCAGCCAGGTCCTCGAACAACTCGACCGGAGTGGTATGCGTATTGACTGTAAACCGCTCAAGCCCGGCTTTAATCAAAAGTTGTCGCACCTCATCTTCCGGTAACTCTGCCAAGATCGCTTTGCCGGTTCCGGAGGCATGCATGGCGGTCCGCGTGCTTGGCGGGAAGAAAGCGCGGATCGGATTCTGCGTCTCGATCTGCCCGATAAACACGACTTCAGCCGCTTGTGGCACTGCAAGGTTTGCCGTCTCGCCGGTCTGCTCCATTAATAGCTGCATAACGGGGCGCCCGATTTCCGCCAGATCGCGTCGCTTCAGAAACGATGATCCCGTGCGAAACGCCTCGATTCCGATCAACCAATCCTGTCGGTCTTCGTCAAAGGTCACGAACCCGCGTTTTTGCAATGTCGTCAAAATCCGGTGCGTCGTCGCTGTGGGAACGCCCACCGCGAGCGACAAATCCGTTAGCGTCATCCGATCAGCGCGCGCTATGGCGCTTAACACACCCAAGGCGCGGTCCAGCGACTGAAGCGTCCCCGCACTGCTTTCAGTAAACTGCGACCTTGGCCGGCCGCGTTGTCGTTTTTGCTGCTGCATTGTTACGAATCCCTGCTGAAACTTTTCACCGCACAAAGATATTAAAATGGAAAATATTTTCAATGGTATTTATAGGGTTAAAAATGGAAAACTAAAATCTTTTATAAACAAACACTTAATATATAAACTCTTTTTTTGGAAAAGTTTTTCAAGAAAATTGTACTCGTTGCAAAGCCTGTTAGATTGAGTTCAGCGAATCGGAGAATCCTGCGATGTCAGATCAAAACCCACTCTTTATCCCCGGCCCAACCAACATTCCTGATCGCCTGTTGTCGGCCATGCATGTTCAGACGCGCGATCACCGCTCTCCAGATTTTGTGGAAACATTCGCGCCGGTTCTTGAGGACACCAAGAAAGTGTTCCGGACCACGGACGGCAAGGTCATCACCTTTCCATCAAGTGGCACCGGCGGCTGGGAAGCGGCGGTAACCAACACGCTTAGCCCCGGCGACAAAGTGCTCGTCGCACGTTACGGCATGTTCAGCCATCGCTGGATCGACCTCTGCCAGCGCCATGGCCTCGACGTTCAGATCATCGAATGCCCTTGGGGCAGTGGCGCACCGGCTGACAAGTTCGAAGCCGCCCTTGCTGCCGATACAGCTCACGAGATCAAAGCGGTCCTCGTCACTCACAACGAAACAGCGACCGGCGTTAAGTCCGACATCGCCGGTGTGCGTGGTGCAATGACCGCCGCCAGCCACCCCGCACTTTTGTTCGTCGACTGCGTCAGCTCGCTGGCCTCGATGGATTTCCGCATGGACGAATGGGGCGTCGATATCGCAGTCTCCGGCTCGCAAAAAGGCTTCATGCTGGCAACTGGCATGGCGATCCTTTGCGTCAGGCCTAAAGCGCTTGCCGCAATGGAAACCGCGAAATTGCCGCGCACGTTCTTTGATTTCCGGGACATGATGAACGCAAACGCCTCGGGCGGATTCCCCTACACGCCACCGCTTCAGCTGATCTATGGCATGCGTGAAAGCCTTAAGATGCTGTTCGAAGAAGGCCTCGACAACGTCTACGCCCGCCACTTCCGCCTTGCCGAAGGCGTGCGTCAGGCCGTCCACGCATGGGGTCTCGAACTGGTTGCACAATCGCCGGACCTTTATTCTGACACCGTCAGCGCCATCTACGTGCCTGAAGGCTTCGACAGCAACGCGCTGACGTCTCGCGCTTTCGACGCATACGGCGTGTCCTTCGGCATCGGTCTGGGCGAGATGAACGGCAAAGCCTTCCGTATCGGCCACCTTGGCAGCCTGACCGACGTCATGGTCCTTTCTGGCATCGCAACGATTGAAATGGCCATGGCTGACCTAGATTACCCGGTGAAGCTTGGAAGCGGTGTTGCGGCAGCGCAGGAATGCTTCCGCAGCACCCACGTCATCGCAGCCAAAGCCGCGGCATAAGGAACGACACGATGCTGGATTATTCAACAGCCGAAGGTCTCACGATCGAGCATATGCGTGAGGCGCATGAGCGCATCAAGCCCTACATCAATCGCACACCGGTGCTGCAATCGCAGTATCTGAACGATCTCACCGGCGCCGATCTGTTCTTCAAATGCGAGAACTTTCAGGAAGCCGGCGCCTTCAAGGTGCGCGGAGCTTGTAACGCCGTGTTTGGTCTGACCGAAGACCAAGCCAAAAACGGCGTTTGCACCCACTCGTCTGGCAACCATGCGCTGTCACTTAGTTACGCGGCTGGCCGTCGCGGCATCCGCTGCAACGTGGTCATGCCACGCACTGCGCCGCAGGCCAAAAAAGACGCGGTGATACGCTACGGTGGCACGATCACCGAATGCGAGCCCTCCACCACATCGCGCGAAGCCACCTTCGCCGATGTGCAGGCCCGCACCGGCGGCGAATTCGTACATCCCTACAATGACCCGCGCGTCATCGCAGGGCAGGCGACCTGTTCGGCGGAGCTGCTGGAACAAACGGATGGCCTCGACGCTGTTGTCGCCCCGATCGGTGGCGGCGGTATGATCTCGGGTACCTGCCTTACCATCTCGAACCTTGCGCCCGACATCAAAATCTACGCCGCCGAGCCTGAACAGGCCGACGACGCCTACCGGTCCTTCAAGTCGGGTCACATCATCGCTGACGACGCACCGGTCACCATCGCCGATGGTCTCAAGGTTCCGCTGAAGGAAAATACCTGGCACTTCGTGTCGCGCTTTGTAACCGACATCCACACCGCGTCCGAGCAAGAGATCATCGACGCGATGAAGATCACGTGGAAATACCTGCGGATCGTCATGGAACCAAGCTGCGCCGTGCCGTTGGCTACGATCCTGAAAAACCCGGATGTGTTCAAAGGCAAGCGCGTCGGGGTCATCGTCACCGGAGGCAATGTCGATCTCGACAAACTGCCGTGGCTCTGACCCCAGAAATCTAGAACACTGTGCGGCCCCCCGTGCGCCAAGACAGCCCTTGAAGGAGCAAAGCAAATGAACAAAGCGATTAATCTCGACAGTTACGAAGTTGGCTATGACATCCCTGCTTTCCTTGGCATGAACGAGGCTGACATTCAGACACCCTCGCTGGTCCTCGATCTCGATGCCCTCGAGCGGAATATCAAAAAGATGGGCGACTGGGCGAAAGAGCACGGCATGCGCCACCGCGTGCACGGCAAAATGCACAAATCTGTCGACGTGGCCCTGCTTCAGGAAAGCCTTGGCGGGTCGTGCGGCGTCTGTTGCCAAAAAGTTTCGGAAGCCGAGGTTTTCGCCCGCGGCGGCATCAAAGACGTCCTGGTTTCGAACCAGGTCCGTCAGCCAGAAAAGATCGACCGTCTGGCTCGCATACCAAAGCTCGGCGCACGCACAATCTGCTGCGTGGACGACCTTGAAAACGTCGCTGACTTGTCCGCAGCAGCCACACGTCACGGCACACAGATCGAATGCCTCGTGGAGATCGACTGCGGCGCAGGCCGTTGCGGTGTGACCACAACATCAGCCGTCGTCGAGATTGCCAAAGCCATCGACGCCGCTGACGGTCTCAAGTTCGCTGGCATCCAAGCCTACCAAGGTGCGATGCAGCACATGGACAGCTATGAAGATCGCAAAGCCAAGATCGCCATTGCCGTCGCGCAGGTAAAAGACGCGGTGGATACGCTAAAGGCGGATGGCATCGAATGCGATATCGTTGGCGGTGGCGGCACCGGGTCCTACTACTTTGAAGGCACCTCCGGCGTTTTCAACGAACTCCAGTGCGGCTCTTACGCGTTCATGGACGCTGACTATGGCCGCATTCTGGACGAGAACGACAACCGCATCGACCAGGGCGAATGGCAGAACGCGCTGTTCATTCTTACCTCTGTTATGAGCCACGCCAAATCTGACAAAGCCATCGTAGACGCGGGCCTCAAAGCCCAATCCGTCGACAGTGGCCTGCCAACGATCTTTGGTCGCACAGACGTCGCATACGTCAAATGCTCGGACGAGCACGGCATTGTCGCCGACCCGGACGGTGTTCTTAAAGTAAACGACAAGCTGAAGCTGGTCCCTGGCCACTGTGATCCGACCTGCAATGTGCACGACTGGTACGTCGGCGTGCGCAACGGCAAGGTTGAAACCCTTTGGCCCGTCTCGGCACGCGGCAAGGCGTACTAAGCTCCGCCAGCCGGCAAACCACAGGGGCGCCTCTTACAGGGCGCCCTTTGAAGCCACACCGCACAGATGGACCCTAGGAACATGACTGACACTCAGAACGAAGGCCTGCTTATCGTAGGCGAAGACCTTTGCGAGAAACTTGTCGGGCGCTCGGACGCTTTTGAAGCAGTCGAGGCCGTCTTCAGTGCAATGGCCCGTGGCGATGCGTACAACTTTCCGGTCATACGCGAAGCTATCGGCTATGCGGACGCGCTTTACGGCTTCAAGTCCGGCTTTGATCGCGCAGGAAAGGTGCTCGGGCTTAAATCTGGTGGTTTCTGGCCGGGCAACATGGCGAAAGGCCTCACCAACCACCAGTCAACTGTCTTCCTCTTTGACCCCGACACCGGCAAACTCGCCGCCCTCGTGGGTGGCAACTACCTCACGGCAGTCCGTACAGCCGCCTCCTCGTCCGTCTCCATTTCCCATCTTGCACGCAAAGACTGCAAAGTCCTCGGCATGGTCGGCGCAGGCCACCAGTCGCATTTCCAATTGCGTGCAGCGGCCGAACAGCGCGACTTTGAGAAAGTCGTCGCATGGAACCCGCACGAGGACATGCTTGCCCGGTTGGGCGAAACCGCAAAAGAACTTGGCCTCGACTTCGAAGCGGTGACCCAGCAAGAGCTTGGCGCAAAGTCTGACGTGATCATCACAATCACTTCGGCGTTTGAGCCACTACTGATGAAGGACTGGATCAAGCCTGGCACCCACATCGCCTGCATGGGCACCGACACCAAAGGCAAGATGGAAGTCGACGCAGCCCTTGTCGCCTCGGCCACCGTCTTTACCGATGAGGTCGCGCAATCCATCTCCATTGGCGAAGCGCAACACGCCATTGCCTCGGGTGCGATCACCGAAAGTCAGATTATCCCGATCGGCAAAGTGATCAACAAAGACCATGCGGGCCGCACAAGCGACGCAGAAGTCACATTGTTCGACGGGACCGGCGTTGGCCTTCAGGACCTTGCGGTCGCGTCGGTCGCGGCTCGTCTTGCATCCGAGAGCGGGCAGGCGACACGCGTCGCTCTCTAAACACCGTAAAACAAAAAAGCCCTGCCGAATTGGCAGGGCTTTCTCAATCTAAAGGACCGAGGCCTTAAGCCGTCTGGTCGTCAACTTTCGCATCCGGCGCATTCTTTGCCACGGACGCAATGCCGTTCTCGCAAGCCGAATTGCTTTCGTACATCTCGGACGTGCCGATCACCTGACCGTTCGACGCTTTCAGGTTGAACATCGGCTTACCCGACTTCGACTCCTTGCGCTCAAACCGTGCGTCGCTGGCCGAATTCTTGCGAACGGACTCGATACCGTTCATGCAGCTTGGCTTACGCTTGTAGCCTTCGCTTGCCAAAATCGTCTGGCCATTGCCAGCCTTCAGACGAAAGCGGAACTCACCACCCTTGTCCTTATAGACTTCAAATTTTCCTGCCATCCTGACTGGACCTCTTGCTCTTGGTTAATAGGAGGCACTTCGAGAGTGCGTACCGCCCACTCTACCGCATAGTTTCGTTTCGCCAAGATGCCGCAAGACGTTTTTTTTGACCAGCCCTTGCATTTGGGACTCGGCTGCGGGTTTGGTGTCGCCGTGTTCTTGCCGAGAACAATGCTATCCCCCCAACCCGAATTGTCGCGAAAGCCCGCAAATGGCTCGGCGGGTCTTCGCGTGTTTGTTTAAATTGGATTGATCCGCCTTACGGCTGCCGCAATCTCTTCACAATCGCCTCCCACCTTGATGTCACTCCCAAAGCATAAGTCTTTGGCAAACAAGGGGGCGCAGAAGGCGCAGAAAATGAGCAAAATTCATCGAATTGCAGGTCTCAAAATATCTCGTGTAGCATCGCGGGCCAAATCGACGGATCCGCTTACGGATTACTGGACGCCCGCAGACGCGCTTCCGGACCTTGAGCCGCCCGAGGACAAACTGCGCCGCAACACCCGGCATATCTTCTCTTCAGACACAATCACACTGTCCCATAGCTCTTCTATGGAAGACGTTTTTGATCCGCAGAAACGACCCGAACACAAGAACGTAGTCGCCCGGCTCACGGTCTACGTGCTCAACCTGATCGTCATGGTGATGGCGCTTCCCGTCGGCCTTGCGCTGTTGTTCTTCAACATTCTGTTCGGAGAGAACCTCCGGACGACGGCCCATGTCATCGCTCTGACTGGCATGGCAATGGCCCTGTCGACGATGCCCGGCGCGAACGATCTTTTCCGGTTCATCTGACCGAGTAACCAAACGTCTTCCGGCGCACCGCATCCAATCCGGTGCGCTGATCCTCAGTCAAACTGTCGACTTTTACCATGTAGGTGTGGATCAAAAACGCCACGGCACCGCTTTTCGCCAATCGCCGCAGCGTCTGACGCTCTGATCTCAGAAACCGCGGGTTAGCTCCGGTCGTCCGAGAAGGATCGACCTCGCGGCGCGGCGTAAACAACTCCGGCGTCTCGTATAAAAACGCATTGGCCCGCCACATCGGATACCCGACCTGTATCCGGTCAAACAGCCGCTGCACCCGCCGAGCCGTGTCGTCGTCGTACTCGGCGACCGGGCGGTGAATACGCACCAAAGGCCGCCCGATCTTTTCCGCCAGCGTCCATGCCGACGGAAAACACAAAAGTGCGCCCGTCAGGATATGCCCATCTGGCCCCGGCTGCATCAGGCAGACGTCCTCCTGAATGAGACGCCCCAGAGTGATCAAGGGCGCCTCGCGATCTAAACGGACCTCAACCCCATCCGGGCGGACAACCACGTCGCCATCGACGCGATAATCAGGCTGATCCGCCAGGAACGCCAGACCCAGATCCAGACACTCCTCAGCGGCGGCACGCCCTTCCGGCAATACCGCGTGCACCGCCTTTGGTCGGTCGGCGATGAGGTGGTCGCGCAACGCCATTTGGCCGGAAAATGCCTCGTCCACCAGCAACCATGTCGCGGGATTCAAAACCTGAATTCCCGGCATTTTCCACGTCTGTGGCTGCGACCAAGGCGCATGCGGCAAACTGTTCTGCAAAACATAAGAATCCATCCGCCTGACTTAGCCGGACAACCAGACCTTCGCCAGTGCGTGTCGCAGACGACCCCTGCTCGTGTCGGTTTCGCATGTGACGACACCGAAATCTCGGACAATCCTAAAAGGAACAAAGGACCGGCGATGAACCAGCATTTCAGCGACTCCCGCAAAATTGACCCGACCCGTGCCGCGACCCTTGGCGATGGCACTCCGAACGACGCCAATCGGATTGAAATCGGCCCGACACGCCTTGCGTTCGGCGAATGGCACGCCGCGGGTCTCGACCTGCCAGACCTTGCTGAAATGCGTCGCTATCGCTGGCAACGCCTGACCGACCATATCGTGGATCGCGACTATGGCGGCCTATTAATGTTCGACCCCCTCAACATCCGCTACGCTACCGACAGCACCAACATGCAACTGTGGAACACCCACAACCCGTTTCGCGCCGTTCTTGTCTGCGCCGACGGCTACATGGTAATCTGGGATTACAAAAACGCGCCCTTCCTGTCGTCCTTCAATCCCCTTGTGCGCGAGGCCCGTGGGGGGGCATCGATGTATTATTTCGCAAAAGGCGACAAGATCGAAGAAACGGCGGAAACCTTCGTCGGCGAGGTCAAAGAGCTCTTGCGCGAGCACGGTGGCTCCAACAATCGGCTTGCGGTCGACAAAATCATGGTCCCCGGCTACCGCGCGCTGGTCGCGGCCGGGATCGACGTTATGGAAGGCGAGGAAGTCACTGAGAAAGCCCGCAGCATCAAAGGCCCGGACGAAATCAAAGCCATGCGCTGCGCCTCTCATGCCTGCGAAGCCTCGATGTACGCGATGGAGGACTTCGCGCGCGCAAACGTGTCGCTTGGCAACACAAGCGAAGACGACATCTGGGCGGTTCTGCACGCCGAAAACATCAAGCGTGGCGGGGAATGGATCGAAACCCGGCTTCTGGCCTCGGGTCAGCGCACCAACCCGTGGTTTCAGGAATGCGGCCCCCGCACGACCCAGAACAACGAGATTATCGCCTTTGATACCGACCTTGTCGGCAGCTACGGCATCTGTGTCGACATCTCGCGCACATGGTGGATCGGCGACCAAAAGCCGCGCCCCGACATGATCGACGCGATGAAGCACTCGGTCGAACACATCATGACCAACATGGAAATGATCCGACCCGGCGCACGTATCGAAGACATGTGTCGCAACACCCACGTACTTGATGACAAATTTCAAGCCCAGAAATACGGCTGTCTGATGCACGGCGTCGGCCTTTGCGATGAATGGCCACTGGTCGCGTATCCTGACAAAATGGTGCCGGGCGCGTTCGACTACGAGCTTGAAGCCGGCATGGTCCTATGCGTGGAAGTGCTGGCCGGCGAAGTCGGCGGGGATTTCTCGATCAAACTGGAAGATCAGGTCTTGGTGACCGAAGACGGCTTTGAAAACCTGACGACATACCCATTTGATCCAGCCTTGATGGGGGAGAGCTAAGCCCTCTCAGTGCCAAGGCATCACCCGCCAATTCCGGCGGCCCACGTGACCGTATCGACCCCAATAAACCGCCGCATCCGGTCCAACTCTGACGTCAGCCTTTCATGGCGGCTGGCGGGCCAGCGAACGCCGTCCTCCGGCCAAAAGCCGATCACTGACAAAACAGATTTCTTACGATCGGCCTTGATCTCGATCCGGCCCACAAACCGGCTCCCCTCAATGATTGGAAACACGTAATACCCCCAGATGCGTTTGGCCGCAGGAACAAACATTTCCACCCGGTAGTCGAACCCGAACAATCGGCTCAGGCGGTTGCGGTCGCGGATAACCGGATCAAATGGATTGAGAATCCGAAGCCGGTTTGTCGGTGGCGTCACCGCAGCCAGCCGTTCCTCGATATTTCCTGGTGCATACCCTTTAACCCACGCGCCCTGCGCCGTTTCGATTTCCACCGCCTGAAGCTTGGACCCAGAGTGTTCCAGCCAACCGCGCACTTCCTTGGCGCTTACCGCGTCCCAGTATCGCTGAACATCACCGGGCGCACCGAACCCGATACGGTCCAATGCGGCATGACACAGCCAGTCGACCTGATCGTGATCCGTCAATCCACCCTCAGACAGGGCCTGTGGGAACACACGCTCGGCAAGGTCATAATACTTGTTGAAATGCACCCTGTGGCACGTCGCAAGCTCGCCGCAATACCACATATAATCCAGCGCCAGTTTGTGCGGCGGGCGCGACCACATTTCCTTCGGCCCGGTGATCTTCGTGTCAAAGGCCTGGGTCGACAAAGCCCCCTCGCGGCGGATGCGTTCTTTGATCGCGTCCCGCGCCGCCAAATCCGGCAGGCTCTTCCACCATCCCCCACGATCCATCTGTGCTTTCTTCCGACGAAACTGCCGCTCCCACATCGGCAAGTAGTCCATCGGAATAACCGAGGCATCATGCGTAAAATGCTCGAAAATCGATCGGTCCTCGGCAAGTAATTGATCAAGCATCGGCTCGCGGTAGTTCTGATTGCGGCTCCAAAGGATGTGGTGATGCGCGCGGGACACGACCTGGATCGAGTCCAATTGCACGAACCCAAGCTTCTTTATCGTCCCCAATACGTCAAGCGTACCAGTCGGCGCTAAAGCAAGTCCCTGCGATGTAAGCCAAAGCTGGCGCGCCGCTTTGTTATCAATCCGTAAAGGTTCCATCCGCTCCACCTCGCGTGCCGAAGGAGCCGCAGTGAATGCGACGGCACGGCACAAGTCCAGTCCCGATCAGCCCAGCCGAATCAAAAACCTGACGTAGGGGCCATCCTACGCCCCGTAACTCTCAGCCCAAAGATGGTGACGTTCTTGCGTAAGTTCACCTGCCTGAGACATCTCGTGCCCTATACATCACGACGTTGACCGGGTAGAGGCGGCCCAACAACGGCGCGCTCGAAACGTGCGCCGCCCATGACTCATTCAGATACCGGAAGTAGAATAGCCGTGAAACAGGCTCTTGCAGATGCTTTAGAAGCACGTGGATACACCACACTCACCGCCGTTCAGGAAGCAGTGACCGATGCCGAAGTGACTGGCAAAGACCTGCTGGTCTCTGCTCAAACTGGCTCGGGCAAGACGCTTGGGTTCGGCCTTGCGATTGCGCCAAACCTGCTTGGCGACGCAGAAACGTTTACTTCTGCAGGGGCGCCTCTGGCTCTTGTCATCGCGCCGACCCGGGAACTTGCGCTGCAGGTCAAACGGGAATTGGCGTGGCTTTACCAAAAGGCAGGCGCGGTTCTTGCCTCTACCGTTGGCGGCATGGACATGCGCGATGAACGTCGCGCCCTGGCACGCGGCGCCCACATCGTTGTGGCGACACCCGGTCGCCTGCGCGATCACATCATGCGCGGTTCCATCGAACTTGGCGGGCTGAAAGCGGTCGTCTTGGACGAAGCCGACGAAATGCTCGACCTCGGCTTCCGCGAGGACCTTGAGTTTATCCTCGAACAGGCCCCGAGCGAACGCCAGACGCTGCTGTTCTCGGCCACAGTGCCGGCCTCGATCGCGAAGCTTGCCAAAAGCTATCAAAATGACGCCGTGCGAATCGCAGCGACATCCGGCGCCTCGCAACACGCAGACATCGACTATCGCGCGCTGCGCGTGTCCGCGCGTGACGGCGAGAACGCCATCATCAACGTGCTGCGCTACTATGAGGCCCCGAACGCCATTGTGTTTTGCAACACGCGCGCCATGGTCAACCGCCTGACCACCCGCCTGTCAAACCGCGGCTTCTCGGTCGTTGCCCTGTCAGGGGAGTTATCCCAAAACGAACGCACCCATGCGCTTCAATCCATGCGTGACGGACGTGCACGCGTTTGTGTTGCGACCGATGTGGCGGCGCGCGGTATCGATCTGCCGAACCTTGAACTGGTGATCCACGCCGAGCTGCCAACAAACCAGGACACCCTTTTGCACCGCTCGGGCCGAACTGGCCGCGCTGGGCGCAAAGGCGTCAGCGTGATGATCGTCCCGCCTGCCGCAGCCAGAAAGGCCGAGCGCCTTCTTAGCTGGGCAAAACTGCGCGCGGACTGGGCCGACGCCCCCTCTGCGGAGGAAGTCTCTGCGCGTGATGACGACCGGATGCTGGCCGATCCTGACTGGATGTCTGAGGTCGAGCCTTCAAACCTTGAGACCGTCGACAAACTCGTCGCAGCCTTCTCAGCTGAACAGATTGCGGCGGCTTACGTTCGCCTCTACCGTGAACGCCATACAGCTCCAGAAGAACTCTCGGACGTCTCAGAGCCGGCCAAGCCTCGCGCCGCGTTTGGGCCAAGTGTCTGGTTCTCGCTTGAAGGTGGCCGCGCAGCCTCAGCTGAGCCGCGTCGCATCCTGCCGATGCTGTGCAAGCTGGGTAACCTGTCGCGCGAAGACATCGGAGCCATCCGCATTCAGCCAGACTCTTCGCTGATTGAAATCCGCGAAAGCGCCGCAAAGAAATTCGTCGACGCCATCGGCCCGAAAATGACCGTAGAAGGCGGCGCGAAACTCGCCCGTCTTGCAAGTCCGCCGAAACTTGATCGTGGCCCACGCCGGGACGGCCCGCCGTCGAAAGATAGAAAACCGCGTTCCTCGGATACGGCTGCTCCTGCCTCCGTTAAACCTGCAAAACCCGCAAGCCATGGTACCACGAAGCCCGTCGACTGGAACGATGATCCGGCACCTCGCGTCAAAAAGCCCAAGGCTGGCGCAAAGCCAACAGGCGGCGCAAAGCCAAAGCGCGACTTTAAGAAGCCTCCAGAGGCTGGAAAAGCTGAACCGTGGAAACCGCACAAACCGAAATCGACCGGGCCAAAAGGCGGGGACGGGAAGCCAACCCAATCGGGCGGCCCGAAGACCCCTGCGGGAAAACCTTCCAGCAAGAAAAACCGCGCGCGCCAAATGGCTAAGGGGGGTGGTGGCGGCACAGGCGCCGCGGCCCGTCCGCATCGGTCGTCAAAACCAAAACCGAATAAGAACAGCGGCAATAGCTAAGCCACGAAGGCGTTCGATCAGCCGTTTTCTTTCATCAACCGCGCTTTCTGGCGGTTCCAGTCGCGCTTGGCCTGCGTTTCACGTTTGTCCGGCGCGGCCTTACCCTTGGCGATACCGATCTTCACCTTCGCCTTACCGCGATGGTTGAAATACATCACCAACGGCACAAGCGTCATGCCCTTGCGCTGCGTCGCGTTCCACATGTCTGAAAGCTGCTTTTTCGACACGAGCAATTTGCGCCGACGCCGATCCTCATGGCCGAACATTGCCTGCTTATATGGCGCGATATAGCTGTTCACCAACCACAATTCGCCATCATCGACTGTGGCGTAGCTTTCGGCAATATTCGACTGACCCGTGCGCAGAGATTTGACCTCTGATCCCATCAGCATGATGCCACACTCAACATCATCCTCGATGGCATAGTCGTACCTTGCGCGCCGGTTCTCGGCGACAACCTTGTAGTTGGGATTGTCTTTTTCTTTTGCCATTATCGAATGCAGATAGGCGCTCGGACGATCCAAGTCCAGTCCACTTGACCTTGCCGCTCAGGCGCGGAACATAGCGGACATGTTTGCACAACTCTTCATCGGCAGCCTGCTTATTCTCTGCTCAATCATGATCGCGACGACCTCGTGGTGGGCGCTTGAGGCGATCCTAATCCGGCTGCATGGATGGTCGGTCCGACCACCGCACGGGCCAAAACTGGTCGCTATCCTGTCGCTTGCGCTGTTTTGGACATTGTTGATGATGACCGTGTCGGTTTGGCTATGGGCGATATCGCTTTATTGGCTGGATATATTCATCACCCTCGAAGCATCTGTCTACTTCGCGCTGGTGGCCTTCACCACGCTTGGCTTCGGCGATATCTTACTTCCGCAGGAATGGCGCCTGCTCGGCGGCTTGGCCGCGGCCAACGGCCTTCTCGTGTTCGGGCTTCTGACGGCTATTCTCGTGGAAATTCTTCGGGATACCCGCGCGCGTCAACGCAAATACTAACGCTGCCCACGCGCCAGAATATAAAGCCCCGACGCCACAATAATCGCGCTTCCTAGCAGCATCTGCGGTTCAAGCACTTCACCGAAAACCAAAACACCAAAGCAGACTCCGAAAAAAATCCGCGAATAGCGAAACGGCGTCACAGTTGACACATCGCCAGTGCGCATCGCGCGGGTCAGGGACGAATAGCCGACCACACCAAACATGCAGGCCCCGATCAAAGACAGCCAGACGCCCGTCGGCCAAACCAGTGCAGCACCTTCCCAGATCGAAAACCCGACGCCGGCAATCAAGATCATCCAGAAGCCCCAGACCCCCAGAACTGACCCGCTCAACGTCTTCGGCGCGGCCCGTGTTGCAAGGTCCCGCCCCGCAAAGCCCAGCATCCCCAACACCGCAAGAAGCGACAAAGGCGCGAAGCTTTCCGCCCCAGGGCGCAAGATCACCAAAACCCCAGAAAGCCCGACCAAAATCGCCGTCCAGCGCCGCCAACCCACTGCCTCGCCAAAAAATAGCGCAGCACCCGCGACCACGACAATTGGCGTCGCCTGCAAAATTGCTGTCGCCGACGATAAGGGCGTCAACACAAGCGCCAGTGTGAAAAACAGCCGCCCCATGATTTCGAAGGCATTGCGCACCAACATCGTGCGCTCGACCACCGCGTGCGGAAATAGCGATTGCCCCTGTGAGATCGCCAAGGCGGAAAAGATCAAAGACCCGCCCAGCCCGAACCAGATCATTACCTGACCAATTGGAACCGTCGCAGCCGCTGATTTCAGAAACATATCCTCAACCGCAAACCCGGCCATCGCGGCAACCATCCAAAGGCTGCCGGTCAGGTTCGCATCTGTGATGCGGGAAGGGCCCGCGTTCAGTTGATTAGTCCGGCAAACACCATAGCCTCTTTGATCTTTGCTTTCGTGCTATCCGTGACAGCCAACAACGGCAGGCGCACGTCTTCCGAACACTTACCCAATAGCGACAGCCCATATTTTACACCGCAAAGCCCTGGCTCGGTAAAAATCGCGTCATGCAGCGGCATCAATCGATCCTGAATGGCCAGACCGGTCTTGAAATCGCCTGCCAAAGTGGCGTCCTGGAACGCGGCACACAACTTCGGTGCAACATTCGCCGTCACCGAAATACACCCGTGGCCGCCATGCGCGTTAAACCCAAGCGCCGAAGCATCTTCCGCCGAAAACTGCAAAAAGTCCGTGCCGCACGTTCGGCGCTGCTTGGAAACCCGCGTCACATCCGCCGTCGCATCCTTCACGCCGATGATCCGCGGCAGCTTCGCCAATTCCCCCATCGTTTCCGGGCTCATATCGATCACCGAGCGTGGTGGAATGTTGTAAATGATGATCGGAATATCCGCAGCATCGTGCACCGCTTTGAAATGCGCATAAAGCCCGGCCTGCGTCGGACGGTTGTAATACGGCGTCACCACCAGAATCGCATCCGCTCCAACCTTCGCGGCATGTTGCGCCAAACGCACACTTTCAGCGGTGTTGTTCGATCCGGCTCCGGCAACCACTGGAATCCGCCCAGCAGCCGCTTTCACCACAGCTTCGACCACCGCGTCATGCTCGGAATGGCTCAACGTCGGGCTTTCCCCTGTCGTGCCCATAGGAACAAGGCCTTTCGAACCCTGTCCAATGTGCCACTCAACAAGGCGCTTCAGCGTGTCAAAATCCACTTCGCCATTGTGAAATGGAGTAACAAGCGCCGGCATCGACCCTCTTAGCATGACACGCTCCTTAAATGTATGTTCACTGTGGTTTTACCGCGCGCGGACATTATCCTTGAAGGGATGAATTGCCAAGGCACCGTGACTTGGTTTAGACAGAACCTGCTGAGGGGCAAAGATTGAGCGGACCTGCATCCATGATCAAAACCCTTTTCACATCGATTTTCTTGATTTGGATAGGAATCGGAGCGCCGGCGCAAACCACGCGCGAGGCCGAAGCTTTGTCGCGCGCGTTTGACGCGATGAAGGCTGGAGACTGGTATGGTTCCCTGCGCACCGCCGAAGGCATCAATCCTGTCGCCCGCGACATTATCGAATGGCACCGCCTGCGCGCGCGGCAAGGCGATTTCGACAGCGTCCTGCGGTTCCTGGACCGCCGCCCAGACTGGCCAGGCCTTTCCTACCTACGTCAACGCTCCGAAAGCACTTTGCCGCTCTCGGCCCGCGCCGATGACGTGATCCGTTTCTTCCGCGGTGCGCACCCGCAAACTGGCACCGGCGCCGTCGCGCTGATCGCGGCCTTCCGTGCAAAAGAAATGAACGCCGACGCTGAAACCGAAGCGCTCCACGCCTGGCTCACCCACCGTCTCTCCGAGGCAGACCAAACGAAATTGCTCACGTGGTATGGCCGCGCGCTTGCTCCACACCACGCCGCCCGGATCGACATGCTCCTCTGGCGGGGGGCCGACCAAGACGCTCGTAAAATGATCCCGCTGGTGCCCAATGGCTGGGCCGAACTCGCTAATGCTCGCCTTGCATTGCGTGCGGATAAAAACGGCGTCGACGGCCTTGTGGCCGCCGTCCCCAAAGCCCTCACCGATCATCCGGGCCTGCTCTTTGAACGTATGCAATGGCGCGCCCGCAAAGGGCGCAACGACGGCGCAATCGAGATCATGCTCGCCCAAAGCCCAGACCAACTTGGACAACCCGATCGCTGGGCCGGATGGCGGCGCAGCTTTGTGCGTAGCGAAATGCGGGCCGGGCGCACGACCCAGGCCTACAAACTCGCCTCCGTCCACGGCCTCCAGGCAGGCTCAAGCTTTGCCGACCTCGAATGGCTCTCGGGCTACCTCGCGCTTACGTACCAAAAAGACCCGAAGACAGCCCTTGGTCACTTCCTGCGTTTCCGGGGATCAGTCGACACGCCGATCTCGCTCGGCCGCGCAGGCTACTGGGAAGGCCGCGCGCACGAAGCCTTGGGAGATGCCGAAAACGCAAACCTCGCCTATGCCTTTGGAGCCGAATACCAAACAAGTTTCTATGGCCTCCTTGCCGCAGAAAAAGTGGGCCGCCCGATGGATCCGGCCCTTTATGCACCGGTGCCGCTTCCTGACCTCACAAACGCAGGTTTCGCCGAAAGCTCGGTGTTTGCAGCCGCGCTTATCCTTGATGCTGCGGGCCAAAAAACCCTCGCCAAACGCTTCCTCACCCACCTGACCGAGTCCCTTTCGGAAGGCGACATCATTCGGCTCGGGGCTTTCGTCAACGCCAAGAAGGAACCGCACTACGCCACGATGATCGGAAAGCGCGCAGCCTCCTTTGGCATCACGGTGCCCTTCGTGTACTACCCGGTCACCGACCTCGGCGTAGACCCGATGCCGGTTCCGACAGAACTGGCCCTCGCCATCGCCCGCCGCGAAAGCGAATTTGATCCCATTGTCACAAGCGGCGTCGGCGCGCGTGGCCTTATGCAAGTGATGCCCGCAACTGCCCGCGAAGTCGCGGGCTTCCTCGAAATCCCCTACGACGCTGACCGCCTTCTTGCGGACCCGGTCTACAACGCCCGGATCGGAACCGCCTATCTCGACGAATTGATGACCGTTTTTGATGGCAACATGTTGATGGTCTCGGCGGCCTACAATGCAGGCCCCAGCCGCCCTCTGGGCTGGATGCGTGAGCGTGGCGATCCCCGCCGCGGCGAGGTCGACGTCATCGACTGGATCGAACACATCCCCTTTAATGAGACCCGCAACTACGTGATGCGCGTTGCCGAAAGCCTGCCCGTCTACCGCGCCCGCCTCACAGGACAGCCGCAGCGCATGAACTTGTCACAGGAACTTATGCTTATGCCGGGTCACTCCCGGGCTGCCGCGAAAGGTCTGCTTGTACGCCCCAAGGCCCGCCCGGCATTGCTCACGGACTGATCGGGTATCGCCCGGCGCATTAACGGCCCTACAGCCCGGGCCTTGCACCGTGACATGCGTTAGCAAATCCGTCCCACCAGATCTTTCTGCCGATACATCTTTGCCGGACACCTCCAACGTACCAAAACGCTGAGGGCTCACTTTCCGGCGTTACCCCTAATACCCATTAACCTTAATTGCGGTTCACCTTAACGCGCGCGCCACGCCCCTCCTTCTTTGGGTCCAAAAAAACCGGGGAGCAGCGAAAGCGGCGGGGGCAGCGCCCTGCAAAACCCTCACCGAAGCGCGCGTCCCTTCACAATTGCATCCGGACCAAATCGTGCACGAATGCTATCCGACGCCCGCTCTGCTCCCGCACGCACACCGGCCCCCGGATCCAAAAGGTCCCCCTCCACGTCCGCTGTGGCCGCTGCGGACAAATGCGAAATACCGACGCCAAGCAGACGAAATGGCCCCTCATTGTCCACTTGATCAAACAGCCGGCGCGCCGTGCGATAAATCCGATCCGCAATCTGCGTCGGACTCCCCAGAGACACCCTCCGCGTCAGCGTCGAATGGTTCGCCCGCTTCAACTTCAACGTCACCACACGCCCCGCCTTGTCCTTCGCTTTTGCCCGGTCCGCGACATTTTCAGCAAGCCGCCAGATATGCCCGTCAAGGATATCCACGTCGCTGGTATCTTCCCCGAACGTCGTCTCATTCGAGATTGATTTCACCGATGCACTTGCTGACACACGGCGCCTGTCTTCCCCGCGCGCCAGATGCCAAAGCCGCTCGCCCATCCCCCCAAAACGCGCGACCAAATCCACCTTCTCCCAGCGCAGTAAATCCCCAAACGTTCGTATCCCGGCCTTGTCCAAAGCCGCTTGAGTCTGCCCGCCGACGCCCCAGATCAAACGCACTTGGCGGTCTTGCAGAAACGCAGCAGTTTCCGCCTTCCCGATTATCGAAAACCCCCGAGGCTTATCCAAATCCGATGCAACCTTTGCCAAAAACTTGTTGTGTGACAAACCGATAGACCCGGTCAGCCCCAGCTCGTCTTCCATTCGCTTCACCAAACGCGCCAACATCACTGCGGGCGGTGCGTGGTGCAATCGCGCGGTCCCGGTAAGGTCTAAAAACGCCTCATCCAAAGACAAAGGTTCCACAATCGGGGTCATGTCATCCATCAGCGCGCGAATGCCCCGCGACGCCTCGACATAGGCGCTCATGCGCCCCTTCACCACCACCGCGTCGGGGCAAAGCTTCAGCGCCTGAAACATTGGCATTGCGGACCGCACGCCTCGAATGCGCGCGATATAGCACGCGGTGGAAACTACCCCGCGCCGCCCACCGCCGATGATCACGGGCTTGTCGCGCAGGCTGGGATCGTCACGTTTTTCGACGCTTGCGTAAAACGCATCACAATCCATGTGCGCAATCGACAGATCGAACAATTCAGGATGCGACATCACACGCGGCCGCCCGCAATCAGGACAGCGGCTCCCGGAGTCAAAAGTCGTGAGGCAATCGCGGCAAAGGGCGGGCATCGGGCAAACGCTTAGGCTAGGATGACCCCAGACTATCGAACCGGAGCCCCCTGTGACAGAGCCTTTCCACGGCGCAAAAATTGCCATTCTTGTCGGCGATCAGATCGTCACGATATTGCGCGATGACATCCCGACAATACCCTGGCCCGGCCACTGGGATTTACCCGGCGGTGGTCGCGAAACAAGTGAAACACCCACAGAATGCGCCCTGCGCGAGCTTCACGAAGAGCTTGGTCTGATACTCGACCCCAAACACATAACGTGGTTAAGGCGGTATCCATTACCCCCAAGTTCTGTCTGGTTTCTCGCCGCTGAATGGCCCGGCTTTGACGCCTCAAAGGTAAATTTCGGCGATGAAGGGCAGGAATGGCGCCTTGCGACGCTCGGGTGGTTCCTGAATCACGACAGGACTATCCCTTATCACAAAGAGCGTCTGCTCGAGTATCTCGAACAGCGAAAGCCTGACTGTCGATGATCCATTTGAAAATATTCTTAGACACAGAACGCCTAGTATGGCTTGATCTGCTATTTCATGAAACGACCTGAATCTACGGGCAAAATTCGGGTTGTTGCACTGCAAACACGGGCGGCATGCATTCACGTCTCCAGTCCATAAGTCATTGAAACGACGCAATCCAATCCCCATATTCCTTCAATAAATAACAAAAACTATGGGACATTTGATGGAAGAAATTTTTGCAACGCTTGGCGGCGGCGGAATTGCGACGCTTCTTATTGCGGCGTTCATCATTATCTGCCTCTACAAAGGCATCCGGATTGTGTCGCAGTCCGAAAAGCACGTTGTGGAACGCTTTGGACGTCTGCGCTCTGTTTTGGGACCGGGTATTAACTTCATCGTGCCATTCCTCGATCGCGTTGCGCACCAGATTTCAATCCTCGAACGGCAACTTCCAAACGCAAGTCAGGACGCAATCACCGCAGACAACGTGTTGGTGCAGGTTGAAACAAGCGTGTTCTACCGCATCACCGAGCCTGAAAAGACGGTGTACCGAATACGTGACGTGGACGCTGCGATCGCGACCACTGTCGCGGGGATTGTGCGTGCCGAGATTGGCAAGATGGAACTGGACGAAGTGCAGTCCAACCGTTCGACTCTGATGTCGACGATCAAAGAAGCGGTCGAGGGACAGGTCGACAACTGGGGCATCGAAGTGACCCGCGCAGAGCTTCTCGACGTCAATCTCGACCAGGCGACCCGCGATGCCATGCTTCAGCAGCTAAATGCCGAGCGCGAACGCCGTGCCGCTGTAACGCGCGCCGAAGGTGAAAAGCGCGCGGTTGAACTGAACGCGGATGCCGAACTTTATGCCGCCGAACAAGGCGCCAAGGCCCGTCGTGTTCAGGCAGATGCCGAAGCCTATGCGACAAGCGCGGTGGCGCAGGCCATTCAGGACAATGGCTTAGAGGCTGCACAATACCAGGTTGCTCTTAAGCAGGTTGAAGCGCTCAATGCGCTTGGGGCAAGCCCCTCAAGCTCGACCATCGTTGTTCCGGCAAATGCGCTGGAAGCCTTCGGCGATGCGTTCAAAATGCTGAAAGGTCGTGGATAATGCTATCAACGTGGTGGACATGGATTATCGCCGCGATGGTCCTCGCGATCCTCGAGGTGTTCCTGCCGGCGCAAATACTGCTTGGCTTTGCCATCGGCGCCGTTGGCGTCGGGCTTGGCCTGCTGATCGTTGTGCCGGGACTGGCCGGTTCATTCCCGGCGCTGATGCTGGCTTTCGCGGTTATGTCGCTCCTTGGATGGCTCGTTTTGCGTCGGGTTCTTGGCGTCTACAAAGGTCAGGTGAAGGTCTGGAAACGCGACGTCAACGAAGACTGATTGCGTCGCGGGCCCAGTTTTCGACTACTGCACGTCGCCAAACGCTACCTCAAGCCGCGTGATGGCTTCGATCATAGCCGTACGTGGAAGTGCCACATTATATCGCAGATGCCCGGACCCACCGATCCCAAACTGAGTGCCAGGGCTGGGGATGACTTTGGCGTCCTGTGCCGATCGTTTCAACAACTCGGTATCAGCCATGCCCAACCCTTCGAAGTTGACCCATGTCAGATAAGTAGCGTCCATATTCATAACGGTCACACCCGGGATCGCGTCCATACGGTCCTTAAAGATACGGAAGTTTTCACCCAGATAAGCCTGTGCCGCGTCCATCCAGTCGTGGCCACCAGCGAACGCGGCCTTCATCATCACCATGCCGTAGCGGTTCGGCGTGCTTTCCCGGTCCAGAATGACAGGGGCGACCCGCTTTCGCATTTCGGCGTCCGGATAGATCGCGATACCGGTCTCGGCGCCGGCGATATTGAACGCCTTTGACGCGGCCGTCAGGATCGCAATCCGGTCCGCATGTTCAGGGGCTGCGACAAGCGTCGGAACAAAGGTCACGCCCGGAAACGTCAGATCCATATGAATCTCGTCCGAGATCAAAAAAAGATCATGCGCGGCACAGAAATCGGCCACGGCGCGAAGCTCCTCAACGCTCCAAATCCGGCCGCCGGGATTGTGGGGCGAACACAGTGTGACGATCTTTTCATGTCCCTTTAAAGACGCGGCCAGCCCCTCAAGGTCCATCATGAAGCGGCCGTCTTCAATCACCAGAGGGCTTTCTACCACAACGCGGCCCATCGCTTCGATCTGCCGGAAAAAGGCATGATAAACCGGGGAAAACACAATCACCCCATCGCCAGGCTCGGAATAGGCCGAAATGACATCCCCATAACCGCCGATAACGCCATGCGTGTAGCGAACCCACCCAGGATCGATCACGCAATTATGCCGATCTTTCAGCCAACCCGCGACTGCCGCGTCCACAGGCTGAGTATTGCCAAAATACCCACAATACCCACGGTCGATTTCCTCGCGCATCGCATCAAGGATCACCGGTGCCGCTTTGAAATCCATATCAGCCACCCACATCGCAATCGCAGCCGGATCATCTACGCCGTAGTTGCGCGCGATATTGTCATATTTCGAGGTGTGTTTGCCGCGCAGCAGAAGCGGAGTATCAAAGTCGAATGCCATCGTTAGTCCTTCGGTCCTTCTGAGTTAAACGGGACCCTAGCTTTATTAGCACGCGCTGCAAGGTGCCGCATGACTTGTTCGGCGCGGTAGGTTGTCTTAGATGAACGGTATGGCACTTAAATCGATCCTCATTCATCCCGATCCACGGCTAAAATCCGTGGCTGATCCGGTATCCGCGTCCGAGGTCGACAAGGCCTTGAGGCGGCTTGCCGATGACATGCTTGAAACCATGTACGACGCGCCGGGTATCGGTCTTGCCGCACCGCAGGTCGGCGTGGGCAAACGCCTGTTGGTGATGGATTGCGTCAAAGAGGAAAACACCCCACCGCGCCCAATGGTTCTGATCAACCCCGCTGTGACATGGTCGTCAGAAAATCTGAACACCTACGAGGAAGGCTGCCTTTCGATCCCGGAGCAATACGCCGATGTCGAACGCCCCGCCGAGGTTGAAGTCATATGGATCGATCTTGAGGGTGTCACCCATACCGAACGCTTTGACGGCCTTTGGGCGACCTGCGTCCAACACGAGATTGACCACCTGAACGGCAAGCTGTTCATTGATTATCTCAAGCCCCTCAGACGCCAGATAATCACTCGTAAGATGGTGAAGCTGAAACGCGAGCAGGCCCGGGCGTGATCCGTGCTATCGTGCTGTGGCCCGACCCTGTCCTATCCGAAGTCTGTGCGCCAGTGGCTCAGATCGACGCGGCAACTCGCACGCTATGCGACGATTTGCTGGAAACCATGTACGATGCCCCGGGTCGCGGCCTTGCGGCCCCGCAAGTCGGCGTTCTGCAAAGGGTGTTCGTCATGGACACCACTTGGAAAGACGGCGAACGCACTCCGCGTGTGTTCATCAATCCCGAGATCACCGACCGCTCCGAAACGCTCGTAATTGGTTCTGAAGGCTGCCTCTCCATTCCCGGCCTCGCCGCAGATGTAGAGCGCGCGGAGGCAATCACTTTGCGTTGGACCGCACCGGACGGTAGAATCTTAGTCGAACGTCTCACCGGGTTTGACGCAGTCTGCGCGCAGCATGAGTTTGACCATCTTGAGGGTCTGGTGATCTTCGACCGAGTGGCCCCCGAGCTGCGTTCGGCACTGCAAGCCGAGTACTCGCAATGACCCGCCGCCCTTTCGTGCCATGGCCCGACAACCGTTTGCGCACTGCCGCTTCGACAGTCGACACCGTGACCGACGAGATCCGGGTAATTTGGGACGAGATGGTCGAGACGATGGACGCCATGCCCGGATATGGTCTAGCCGCGCCACAACTCGGCGTCATGCTACGCCTCGCGGTCGTCGATTGCTCGACCGACCGTGGGCAGGCCATCCGGCTTGCGAATCCGGAAATCATCCAAGCCTCTGACAGCACCAGCGATTGGGACGAAGCCTCCCCGAATTTGCCGGGAATTGCCGCCAAGATCACTCGACCGGCTGAAGTTACGGTCGCGTTCACAGATATTGCGGGAAATCAGGTTACCCGTGATTTCTCGGGCCTCTGGGCAACGTCGGTCCAACATCAGATCGACCACCTCGCAGGGCGTATGTATTTCTATCATTTAAGTGGGGTAAAACGTCGGATGCTGTTGAAAAAGGCAGGGAAACTCAAGCAATGAAATTAGCATTCATGGGAACCCCGGATTTTTCGGTCCCGGCACTTGAGGCGTTGCATGCGGCAGGTCACGACATTGTGGCCGTTTATACCCAACCCCCAAGACCAGCGGGGCGCGGCAAAAAAGACCGACCCTCGCCGATCCAGCGCCGCGCAGGCGAACTGGGCCTCATGGTCCGCCATCCCAAAAGCTTCCGCGATACCGACGCGCAGGGGGCTTTCGCCGACCTTGATGTAGATGTGGCTGTGGTTGTGGCCTACGGCTTGATCCTACCGGCCCCCGTGCTCGCCGCACCCCGCCTTGGGTGCCTTAACATTCACGCCTCGGTCCTTCCGCGCTGGCGTGGGGCGGCACCAATCCATCGTGCGATCATGTCTGGTGACGCCGAAACAGGTATTTCGATCATGTCGATGGACCTCGGCCTTGATACGGGCCCGGTGCTTTTGACGAAGAAGACACCAATTGGCCCGGCTGAAACCACTGGGGACCTCCATGACCGACTGGCGGCAATCGGGGCAGAGTTGATCGTCGAAACGCTTGCAACGTTCGACACTCTGACGCCGGTTCCGCAACCGGAAGCCGGTGTCACCTACGCGGTGAAAGTCGACAAGTCCGAGGCGCGCATCGACTGGACCTGCGACGCTGATGCGGTGGATCGCCAAATTCGGGCCCTCTCGCCCTTTCCGGGTGCCTGGTGTGACATTGGTGGTGAGCGGGTAAAGCTTCTCAGATCAATCAAAGTTCAGGGTTCCGCTCCTCCCGGAAAGCATCTTGGCGCCTTCACCATTGCCTGCGGTGAAGGCGCGGTACGGATCCTCGATGCTCAACGACCTGGCAAACGCCCGATGACAGCGGAGGATGTCCTGCGGGGCATGACTTTGCCGAAAACTCTATCCTGACCCTTTTACACCCACCCTTTCGAAAATACTTTTAAGGGGTGAGGAAATAGGGACGAGCGCCTGTTTTTCGCATTTTGGGGTTCACCGGTCACAGGCGGCATTACCGCCTACGTCGCCGGAAAATGGGACTTCACCCATCACGGCTACCTTCAGGCGATCATCATCGCGACCGGCGGCGTCCTCTTACTGATCATGACGCGTGTGATGTTCGAACTTTCGTTTGGCAGCCACGGGGGAAATGCCATTGTTGGTGCCTTGGGAGCGCTGATTCTGATCCCTTCCGAAGCCATTGCCCGCAAGCGTCGCAACAAACGCTAGCGCGGCGGGCGCGAGCGATAAACTGGCAAACCCCAGCCAAAGGCAAGCGACCCTGCGCGCAGAAAAAACGTGACCAATCCAGCAACGATCAACGCCGGTCCGGTCGCAAGATATCCCGAGACGTACCACCCCGCCAAGGCGCCCAAAAACGCGGCCGTCATGTAAAGCTCGCCCTGTCGCAGTACCATCGGCACCTCATTGGCAACAACGTCGCGCAGCAAACCTCCAAACGTGCCAGTCAGAACGCCAACGATCGGGGCGACAAAACCTGATTGTCCCGTCGCCAAAGCGACCGCCAGCCCCGCAGGCACAGCAATCGAAAGCGCTGCCGCATCCAGCCAGGCAAGCCAGCGTGCGCGACTTTCAACAAGATGGGCGCTGAAAAAGACAAGCACAGCAGCGGCTGCCGCGATGAATAAGATGGCAGGCTGGTTGATCCAGAACACAGGATTTCGATCTAAAAGCAGATCGCGAACAGTGCCGCCGCCAACCGCCGTCAAGGCCGCAAAAAACAGGAAGCCAACAATATCCAGCTGCGCGCGCGACGCGGCCAACGCGCCTGTCAGTGCAAAAACAAAAACCGACGCCGCATCAAGCGCGAACGAAAGGGTCACAGGTCTTTCGAGGGTTTGAACGCCGCCATGCCTTCGCGCGCCAATTCGTCGGCGCGTTCGTTTTCGGGATGCCCCGCATGGCCTTTGACCCACGCCCAAGTCACATTATGGCCAGCCTGCGCGGCGTCCAGACGTTTCCAAAGGTCATCGTTCTTCACCGGCTTTTTCGCCGAGGTCTTCCAGCCATTGCGCTTCCACCCGTGGATCCAGCTTGTCACGCCGTTTTTCACATAGGTGGAGTCTGTCACAATAGTGATTTCCGTCTCGCGGCCCAAAGCCTCAAGCGCATTGATCGCGGCCAAAAGCTCCATCCGATTGTTCGTGGTCAAGGCTTCGCCGCCCGACAGCGGGCGTTCTTTCACGACCTCATCGCCGTTTTTTGCCTGTAACAAAGCCCCCCAACCCCCGGGTCCGGGATTTCCGGAACACGATCCGTCGGTGTAAGCGAAATACATAGTCATGTGGGGATATCGTCCAGTTCTATATAGCCGGGCAGCGCGGAAATCCGCGCCAGCCAGTCGTTTATTGCCGCGAAACGATGCATCTCAAAGCCACCTTGGGACCCTGCGGTGTGGGTGCACGCATAGAGCGCGATGTCTGCGACGCTTGGGGTGTCGCCAGCCAGCCATGCTTGATCTGCCAGGTGATCTTCCATCACCCTCAAGACCCTATGACCGCTGTCCAATAATTCGACCATTCGCTGGGGAGTCGCCAGATGGGCGCGGCTTTCGTAATTTTGCAAAGCGGCACGCACTGCAATGACTGTCTCATGGCGGTTTTGCTCGAAGAACACCCAACCCAAAGTCCGCGCGCGACCCAAAGCATCGCTTGGCATCCAAGACGTCCCGTCCGCCAGATAGCACAGGATTGCGTTGGACTCGGGCAGTGCCGTGCCGTCGTCCAAAATCAGAACCGGCACTTTGCCCATTGCCAAAGCCCCGGTCGTATGCGCGTCGGCAAGCTCGGGCGTTTCGTATTCCAGTCCGACATGGCTATATGTGCGATCCAAAAGCCCAAGCATCAGCCTGACTTTGCAACTATTACCGGACGAAGGCATGGAATAAAGCGTTAGGGTCATTTGACCTTGCCCGCCAGCAAAATGATCCACGGCGCCAGTGTTCCATCCAGCCCCTCATCGGCGCCAAAACTGCGTTCGATCACAAAGAAACCCGCGTCTACCAGTAACCCGGTGATCTCGGCGTCCGTGTAGTAAGCGTAAAACCGTCCCAGAGCATCCCGCTTTTCGCCGGTTCCTGTCTTCAAGCCTATATGAAGAAAACCACCCGGAACGATCGCCTTTGACACACGGCCCAGATGCTCGGGCATTTCTGCTTTTGGCGCATGCAGCAGAGAGAAATTCGCATAAATTCCATCGTAGGCCGCGTCAGCGTCCAAAGTCTCAAATCCGCCGACAGCCACGTCAACACCATTGGTCTTGCGCGCCAGATCTGCCATTTCAGCCGAGGCATCCAGACCCTCGGCGCGCAAACCAGCCTTGATCATGAAAGCGGTCGAGCGCCCGGTCCCACACCCCAAATCCAGCACACGCCCGTTCTTCGGAACGGCCAACATGAAGGCCGCAAGGTGTAGATCCGGCTTGGCCGTCGTGAACCGTTTCGCGTACTCATCGGCCTTTGCCGCATAGACGTTCAGTGTTTTTTCATCAGGCATCACAGCACCAGTAAGCTTAAGCTGGCCACGACCACTACGGTCAAAAGCACACGCAAGCGCATCCACCATTCAGGCGCAAGCTCCTGGCGCCAAAAATGCCAGTCCAGGGCCAAAAGTCCAAGGAACCCCGCAATCAGGTAAATTGCTGAACTCGCAGGTCCACCTCCGACAGTGAAAAAGACCCACAGTGCTGGCAATACTGACAACCCATATCCTAGGGCCGCGGCCTCTCCGGTGGCGCGGGTGGCAAATCCCCAAAGAACTCCAGACATGAACGCCAATATGATCGTGCCATATTGCAGCAAGACAAAGGGTCCGGCGAACCGTGGCCCGATCGCACGCATGCCCCATTCGGCAAGGCCCGACGACACAAGTGTGGCCGCGCCCCAAAGAAATGGGATCAGGCCAAGAAGTCCCAAAAAAAGCGGTGCGCGCGGGATCGTCATACGCGTTCCAGTGCGAGCCGCCCGGCAAGCGTGGCGAATATGGCGGCAAAGCCGCGGTTTAACCAACGCATTGCACGCTCGCTTTGAAGCAAATAGTCGCGCGCCGCGGCTGCAAAGACGCCATAGGCGACGAAGACTGCAAATGTCATCACCACGAAAACGGCGCCCATCGTCATCATCTCGAAAATGGCTGTCGCCGGGTTCCCGGACAGGAACGGTGGCAACAGGGCGAGGAAGAAGATCGAAAGCTTCGGGTTCAGAATGTTGATCAAGGCACCCTGGCGCGCAATCCGCCAGTCCGCGTCACGGCTGCGGTTGGGTTGAATGGCCAAAGCGCCATCCGACCGCACGGCTTGCCAGGCGAGATAAAGCAAATAGCCAACGCCGGCGAATTTGACAGCTGTGAACAAGATCGCACTTGTGTGCAAAATTGCGGCCAACCCAAAGATCGCGGCAAGAAGATGCGGCACGATCCCGAATGTGCACCCGAATGCCGCCGCGACAGACGCACGCCGTCCCTGCCCAAGACCAAGCGCCAGAGTGTAAATCACACCGGCTCCGGGTGCGATCACCACCACAAAGGCGGTCAACAGAAACTGCAGCGTCACGTCACTGGCTCCCGCAGAACACGGGGCACTTTAAATTCGACCCGTTCTTTCGCGGTTTCGACAAGTTCCACAGTGATGTCATAACGGTCCCGGAACGCGTCGATGACTTCATTCACCAGCACTTCCGGCGCACTCGCGCCGGCGGTCAGTCCAACTGATCCGATGCCCTCGAGAGCGCGCCAATCAACTTCGGTTGCGCGCTGAACAAGCTGCGCATAGCCGCAGCCCGCCGTCCGCCCAACTTCAACCAGACGCTTCGAATTGGACGAGTTCGGCGCGCCGATTACCAGCAAGGCATCAATCTTCGGAGCAATGGACTTCACAGCTTCCTGCCGGTTCGTCGTCGCGTAGCAAATGTCTTCTTTGTGCGGGCCGACAATGCTTGGGAACCGCGCCTGAAGGGCAGCGACAATCTCAGCTGTGTCATCAACCGAAAGCGTGGTCTGCGTGATAAACGCCAGCTTTCTAGGATCACGCGGCGTAACGCCGGCAACATCGTGAGGCGTCTCGACAAGGATCACTTCGCCATCTGGAAGTTGGCCCATCGTACCAACCGTTTCGGGATGCCCTTCGTGCCCGATCATCACCATCTGCAGGCCGTTGGCGTGGTGCCGTTCGGCTTCGATATGGACCTTGCTGACAAGCGGGCAGGTTGCGTCAACGAAAAGCATTTCTCGCTTGATGGCGGCTGCCGGAACCGCCTTCGCTACACCATGGGCCGAAAAGATCACCGGGCGATCATCGGGGCAATCGTCCAGTTCTTCGACGAAGATCGCACCTTTTTCACGCAATCCGTCCACCACATATTTGTTGTGAACGATCTCGTGCCGAACATAGACCGGCGCACCCCATTTCTCGATTGCCAGTTCGACAATCTTGATGGCGCGATCAACACCGGCGCAGAAACCACGCGGCGCGGCAAGATAAAGGGTCAAAGCTGGTTTGGTCATTGTCATGTTCTCCGCTGTCGAGATCTATGCGTTGCGCGCGGATGCGTCCAGTCCCGGCTTGACCTTCCTGTAGGGCAAACTGGTATCGGTAGGACAATTTTTAAGGAGACGATTCGATGCAGCGGGTTTTGATGCTTGGTCTTCTGGCGATCGTCATCCTTGGAGGGGCCTATTTCTTCGCCACCCCCAAAGAGAGCGATCAAGTAGCTCTCCATCGCGACGCAGACGTCGTGGCTCTCGGGCTTGGCCTATATGAGGAAAACTGCGCCGCGTGCCATGGTGCCGATCTTGCGGGGCAGGCGGATTGGCAGAGCCGCGATGCAGATGGCTATCTTCCAGCACCTCCGCACGACGAAACCGGTCATACATGGCACCACCCAACCGAGCAATTGTTCGCAATCACCAAACTTGGGACCGAAGCGATAGTCGGAGGTTCCTACAAGTCGAACATGACAGGATTTTCGGATCTGATGACAGACGCTGAAATTTACGCCGTTCTAGCCTATATTAAAAGCACATGGCCCCGGCGAATTATCGATCGTCACGATCAATTGGACGTCGATTACGCTGCGGCCACGCGCCCTTGATCATTCTTCGCCAGCGTGCGGCTCGCGTGTTGGCCGCCCGATGACATCGCGCAAGTCTTCAAGTTCGATGAAATTGTCAGCTTGACGGCGCAACTCGTCGGCAATCATCGGTGGCTGGCTGCGAATGGTCGAAACGACCGAAACGCGCACGCCCTGACGCTGAAGGCTTTCGACCAAAGGCCTGAAGTCCCCGTCCCCCGAAAAAATCACGACGTGATCAACATGCGGGGCAAGCTCCATCGCATCGACTGCCAGTTCGATGTCCATGTTGCCCTTCACCTTCCGGCGACCCTGGCTGTCGGTGAATTCCTTGGCCGGTTTGGTGACCATTGAATAGCCATTATAGTGCAGCCAATCGACCAGCGGACGGATTGGCGAGTATTCCTCGCTATCAAGAAGCGCGGTGTAATAAAACGCTCTGAGAAGTTTCCCGCGCCGCATGAATTCCTGGCGCATTAGCTTGTAGTCAATATCAAAACCAAGCGATTTCGCGGCGGCATATAAATTCGCGCCATCGATGAACAGCACAAGGCGTTCGTCCTTGTAGAACATAAATCGTCCTTCCCGACTTTATTGACCGTCGGGGCGATTTTCGTGAGTGTGAGTGGAGAGAAAAGCCCGATCAGTAAATTATTTAAGTCGAAAAAATAGTTAATTGCAACTATCTATTTGACGAGTTCACGAGAGCTAACTTGCCTGCGATTTGGCAACAAAATCGCCACCGCCACAGAAAGTCGGACGCTGGACCTCTTTTCCGCGTCTGTCGTGGCGCGAAATTCGGCGGATTGTAGTGTTTCGGCTCTAAAATTTAGAGCGATGGCATAGAATCAACTTGTGTTTCGCGCGTGTCCCCCCTAGGTGTCCTGCCTGATCCCCTTCTGGACGGAGAGACAAATGGCCCGCGTGACGGTTGAAAACTGCGTTGACAAAGTACCGAACCGGTTCGAGCTGGTAATACTCGCAGCGCATCGTGCCCGCGAAATTGCGGCGGGTGGCGCGCTCACTGTCGAGCGTGACAACGACAAAAACCCTGTAGTCAGCCTGCGCGAGATTGCTGACGAGGCGCAATCCGCCGACGATCTGCGCGAGCGGATGATCGAAAGCCATCAGACGCAGATCGAAGTCGACGAGCCGGAAGAAGACGCCATGGCGCTTTTGATGGGTGCAGAGGCTGACAAGCCGTCTGAAGATGACATGAGCGAAGAGAAACTGCTCCGCGCCCTGATGGAAGCCCAACGGCAGCCATAAGGACCAAAGCGCGGTCCGAGGGGTGGGCCGATGATTGACGCCGACGATCTGATCGCGCTTGTCCGCAACTACAATCCAAAGACCAACGCAAAGCTAATTGAGGCTGCCTATAACTATGGGCAGGAGATGCACGAGGGCCAAAAACGCCACTCGGGGGAGCCCTATTTCACGCATCCCGTCTCGGTTGCGGCGATCCTCACGGAACAACAACTGGATGATGCAACCATCATCACGGCGCTTTTGCACGATACAATCGAAGACACTCGTTCGACCTATTCTGAGATTGAAAAGCTGTTTGGCCGCGAGATCGCTGAATTGGTTGATGGCGTTACCAAACTGACCAACCTGCAGTTGTCGTCCACAGAAACAAAGCAGTCCGAAAACTTCCGCAAGCTGTTCATCGCCATGTCGAAAGACTTGCGCGTGATCCTTGTGAAGTTGGCAGACCGTTTGCACAATATGCGCACGATCCGCTCGATGCGTGCAGACAAACAAGCCCAGAAGGCACGCGAAACAATGGATATCTTTGCGCCGCTTGCCGGTCGTATGGGTATGCAGTGGATGCGTGAAGAACTGGAAGACCTCGCGTTCCGCGTTCTCTACCCGGATGCGCGAAACTCGATTATCCGCCGCTTCATCACGCTTCAGCGCGAAACCGGCGACGTTATTCAAAAGATTACGACAGATATTGAAGGCGAACTGGATAAGGCCGGTATCAAGGCGGAAACATTCGGCCGCGCGAAAAAACCCCACTCGATCTGGCGAAAGATGCAGGAGAAAGACATCGGGTTTTCCCGGCTTTCGGACATCTATGGCTTCCGTATTTTGGTCGACACCGAGGCCGATTGCTATGCAGCGCTGGGCGCGGTGCATCAGCGTTGGCGGTCGGTGCCGGGGCGGTTCAAGGACTATATCAGTCAACCGAAGTCTAACGGCTATCGATCCATTCACACCACGGTATCGGGCCGCGACGGCAAGCGAGTCGAGGTGCAAATCCGCACCCACGTCATGCACGAAGTGGCCGAAGCGGGTGTGGCTGCGCACTGGTCCTACCGCGATGGTGTGCGCGCCGAAAACCCGTTTGCTGTTGATCCGGCAAGCTGGATCGCCACACTGACCGAACGCTTTGACGAGGAAGACCACGACGAGTTTCTCGAGCACGTGAAACTTGAGATGTACGCTGACCAAGTCTTCTGTTTCACGCCCAAAGGCGAGGTGGTGAAGCTGCCACGCGGGGCAACGCCACTCGATTTCGCCTATGCCATTCATACGCGGATTGGCGACGGTTGCGTCGGTGCAAAAGTCGATGCGATTCGCGTGCCGCTTTGGACCCGGCTTAAGAACGGGCAGTCGGTCGAGATCATGACCGCCGAAGGTCAGCGCCCCCAGGCCACATGGATCGACATCGTGGCCACAGGGCGCGCAAAGGCCTCAATCCGACGCAGTTTGCGCGAAGAAGACCGCGAGCGGTTTATCAAACTTGGCCGCGAACTGGTACGCGTGGCGTTCGAGCACGTCGGAAAGCGCGCCACCGAGAAAGCGCTTAGCACGGCCGCCAAACAGCTCAGACTTGAAGACCGCGACACGCTTCTGGCACGAATTGGCTCTGCGGAATTGAACGCGCGGCAGGTGATCGAAACGCTTTACCCCGACCTTGCCCGTAAAACTGGTGACGAGATCGATACGGCCCGGGCCATCGTCGGCCTGAAACCAAGCCAGACCTTTCGCCGCGCCGACTGTTGTCAGCCGGTCCCGGGTGAACGCGTCGTTGGCATCAGTTATCGTGGCAAAGGTGTGATGATCCACGCGATCGATTGCGAAGCTCTGGCCGAGCTTGCCGAGCATTCCAACCGCTGGGTCGACCTCCATTGGCAGGAAGGTCGGCACCCGGCAGCGCATGGTGTCAGCTTTGATTTAACGATTGCGAACGATAGTGGTGTCCTTGGGCGGATTTGCACGTTGTTCGGCGAGCAAGGGGCGAATATCTCTGATCTTGTGTTCATTGACCGAAAACCGGACTTTTACCGCCTCATTGTCGACGCGGAGCTGCGGGATATTGAGCACCTTCATGCAGTGGTGTTGGCCCTTGAAGCCGACAGCGATGTCGCTGCGATAACGCGGCACCGAGATTTGGGCCGCAAACCTTGAGGCGGGGATGGACTAGAAAAAGTGGTTTTTAAGCGACGCACACCAAGGACGTATTTGCAGGCAGTCGTGCAGGCTCTCTATCCGCGCGGAGGATGGTCGCGTGCTGTGCAATACTTGATCCATCGTGTCCGGCGGCTTCCTGACCCAGCCCATAAAATCAGCCGCGGCATCGCCGTCGGCGTATTCACCTGCTTCACACCATTCTTCGGTATGCACTTCTTTGTGGCTGCATGGCTTGCGTGGGTGATCCGTGGAAACGTCATGGCAGCGCTTATGGCGACCTTCTTTGGCAACCCCCTGACGTTCCCATTGATCGCGGCGGTTTCCATGGAGCTCGGCGCGTTCATGCTGGGCCGGCCACCGATCCCGCTGCAATATGTAGTCCCTGCGTTTTCAGACGCGGCGGTCGAGTTGTGGCGCAATCTCATGGCGATCTTTACGACTACTCCGACAGCTTGGGGAAGCCTGTCGGGCTTTTGGTATGAATTTTTCCTACCCTATCTTATCGGCGGGATTATCCCTGGCATTCTGATGGGAATGGCTGGCTATCTACTCTCCAATCCGTTGCTGAATGCCTACCAAAAAGCCCGCGTGGCGCGTCTCAAAAAGAAATTCGCTAAGAAACGCGAGAAGGCGGAAGCCCGGCGCGCAGAATCGCGACTTCTGCATGAGGTAGAAGATCCGCACGACCGCGCTGCCGAGTAACCCCGACTGACTTGCCCTGCGGGGTCAGTCATGCGACCTGATCGTTATGGCGAAGAAAACCACACCCCGAAAACCGCGCAGAACGTCGAAGGCAGCGACCGCTTCAAAGCGCCGTCCGTTGCGTCACGTCACACGCGCCCTTGTGGCATTTGCGGGTGCCATTGTGCTCAGCGTCGGCGTCTATTCGGTCCTACCACCGCCAACCACGCCCTATATTCTAAGCGAAGGTGTCCGTCTTGGTGGTATACGTCGCGACTGGGTTTCGGCCGATACAATCGCCCCAGAGGCGCTTCAGGCCGTTGTTGCCGCTGAGGATGCGAATTTCTGTCTCCATTGGGGGTTCGACATGGCGCAACTGCGTGCCGCCATTCAGGAAGGCGCGGATCGCGGCGCCTCGACGCTGACACAGCAGACGGTGAAAAACGTCTGGCTCTGGCAAGGACGAAGCTGGCCGCGCAAAGCTCTGGAAGCCCTGATGACGCCAGTCGTTGAAGCGATGTGGTCCAAGCGGCGCATCGTCGAGGTTTACATAAATGTCGCGGAATTTGATGAAGGCATCTTCGGCATCGAAGCTGCCGCGCAGCATCACTTCGGGGTCCGCGCGGCAGATTTAACATTGCGCCAAGCCTCGCTTCTTGCCGCCGTCCTGCCCAATCCGAAAGAGCGCCAAGCCGTCAGCCCGTCAAGCTTTGTCGACCGTCGCGCTCGCGCTATTGCCGACGGAGCGGCAACGATCCGCGCAGATGGACGTGCCAGGTGCTTTGCCCGATAGGCATTACACGCGCGTCAGTGTTGAAACCGCGCGCCCGCTGGGGCATTGAAGGAACAGGCACTCAAACAGGCACCGCACACAGATGATCCGACTTTATCACGTCCCTTTGTCTCCGTATTGTCGCAAGGTGCGGCTATCGCTTGCTGAAAAGAAGCTTGAGGTTGAACTTGTCGAGGAACGTTATTGGGAGCGTGATCCCGATTTTCTGCGGCGTAATCCTGCGGGCAAAGTCCCGGTTCTGAAGATTGACGGCCTGACTTTGGCCGAAAGTGCCGCGATTTGCGAATACATCGAAGAGGCGTATCCAGATCCGCCACTTTTGCCGAAGGATTTTGCCGAACGCCACGAAGTGCGTCGCCTCGTCGGTTGGTTTGACGATAAATTCCACTTCGAGGTGACGTCCAAACTGCTTTACGAGCGGGTGAACAAAAAGATCACCAAAGAAGGCTACCCCGACAGCGCGAACGTCAAAGCGGGCGCCCGTGCGATAAAAAAGCATCTGGCCTACATGAGCTGGCTTTTGGATCAACGTCGGTGGCTTGCCGGAAATGAATTGTCGCTCGCTGATTTTGCCGCTGCGGGCCATTTGTCCGCGCTGGATTACATTTCGGATGTGGACTGGAACGCGTATCCGACCGTGCGCGACTGGTATGCGCGGATCAAATCCCGCCCTGCCTTCCGGCGTCTGCTGGCAGACACGGTTCCTGGGTTCCCGCCTCCGGCGCACTATGCCGATCTGGATTTCTGAGGGCCGATGTTTCGGGGAAAAAAGCACTGGTTCGGACCGTTTTCAAGTCGTGTATGGCCCTAGGTGATCTGAAATCTCGCCTTGCCGAAGAGGCGACAGACGCCGGGTTTGCGATGGCGCGCATATGCACGCCCGACTCTGTGCCAGAAGTGCCGGGGCGGCTCACGGCTTTTCTTGAAGCGGGTCGGCATGGGCAGATGACGTGGCTCGAAGATCGCGCGACCTGGCGAGGTGACCCGGCAGCCCTTTGGCCCGACGCGCAGTCGGTCATCATGTTGGCCGAGGCCTATACGCCGGACCACGACCCCCTCGAAGATTTGAAGCGGCAAGATCGTGGCGTTGTCTCTGTCTACGCGCGCAACAAAGACTACCACGATATTGTCAAGAAACGCCTGAAGCGCGTTGCACGCTGGCTTGTGGCCGAGGCGGCTTGCGAGGTGAAGGTTTTCGTCGATACTGCCCCGGTACCAGAAAAGGCCTTGGGGCAGGCGGCAGGTCTGGGCTGGCAGGGCAAACATACAAACCTTCTCAGCCGCGATCTGGGAAACTGGTTTTTTCTAGGTGCAATTTTCACCACTGCGAAACTTCAACCAGATGAACCCGAAGTCGATCATTGCGGCAGCTGCCGCCGTTGCCTGGATATCTGTCCCACCGACGCGTTCCCGGCGCCTTATCAACTTGATGCGCGGCTTTGCATTTCCTACCTCACGATCGAACACAAAGGCCCGGTGGACGAGGCTCTTCGCCCCAAACTTGGCAACCGAATTTATGGCTGCGACGATTGCCTTGCGGTTTGTCCATGGAACAAATTCGCAAACACCGCGCGCGATTATCGCTATGCGGCGCGCGATGATCTGAACGCTCCGCCCCTTGCAGACCTCGCCATGCTGGATGAAACTCAATTCCGCGCCTTCTTTTCAGGCTCCCCGATCAAGCGCATCGGACGAGACCGCTTTGTGCGCAATGTACTCTACGCGATTGGGAACTCGGGCGACCCAGCTCTTTGCGACACTGCCCGGCAGCTAATCGCCGACCCGGACCCGACCGTGAGCGATGCAGCGCTTTGGGCGGTCGGGCGACTTCAGGGGACTTCGTCAAAATAGCGATTTGTGCTAGGATAGGGTGATAAGAGAAAGAGAGGATCAAACATGAACACCCTTCTCTTGCGCCGCAAGCGCACGCGCGGGACGGCTCGCATGAAGCATTTTCGAAGCGACGCAAATGGAATTTCCACTGTATTTCAAAGCTTTCGCAATACGCGGATGCGGGGTGCCGCAAAGCTGAAAGGATACCTGCGGATCGCACGAGCGCAAACCTAGACGACTGGTGGCGCGGCGGAACGGTTGATAAGGGAAGGGCATGAGTATTGCCCAGCCCAACCCCTTTCGCGCCATTGCCCTGAAGGTCGCCTCGGTCATTTTATTCGTTCTGATGGCGACTTTGATCAAGGCAGCATCAGCCGAGGTCCCGCCCGGACAAACCGTGTTTTTTCGATCGCTGTGCGCAATGCCGGTGATCCTAGGATGGCTGATTTGGCAGGGCAACTTCCCGAAAGGACTGTGGACGACAAATCCGGTAGGCCACTTGTGGCGCGGGTTGATCGGATCGACCGCCATGGGTCTCAGCTTTGCAGGGTTGGCCATTTTGCCGCTGTCAGAAGTGAAGGCCATTCAGTATGCGATGCCACTTTTCGTGGTGATCTTGGCCGCATTGATGCTTGGCGAGCGTGTGCGCGCCGTGCGGTTGGGGGCCGTGGGAATGGGGATGGTCGGGGTTTTAATCATTCTGTGGCCGCGCCTTACGTTGTTCACTGGCAACAACGTTGACCCACAACTGGCCTATGGCGCTTTGATCGTCCTGACCGGGTCGATGTGCGCGGCGTTCGCTCAGATATTCGTGCGCAAACTGGTCGAAACGGAACACACAGCCGCCATCGTCTTCTGGTTCTCCGTGACGGCGACGCTTTTGTCGCTGTTCACGGCCCCGTTCGGGTGGAAGGTGCCGTCTGCGATGGTGCTGGCCTGCCTTGTTGGGTCGGGTCTTCTCGGTGGTCTTGGCCAAATTCTCCTTACAAGTGCATATCGGTACGGTGACGCTTCTATCATCGCTCCGTTCGAATATGCCTCGATGCTATTCGCTATTGCCATCGGCTATGCCGTGTTCGGAGAAGTGCCCACAATGTTCATGCTTCTTGGGGCCAGCATTGTGATCGCTGCGGGTGTGATGATTATCCTTCGCGAGCATTATCTGAAGTTGAAGCGCGGCAAGGGTCGCCAACATGTCACAAAATACGGCTAGGCTTTGGTGTGGTGTTGTTGTCCTGACGATAATCTGTTTCCGCCCATTCGGAACTCTTTCATGGACCTGTGCCACAGGCGTGGTGCAGAGTATCGGCATTGATTTAGGTATATTAATGCGGGGTTTCCTTGGGCTACGACCTTCATATAACCCGAAAAGACGATTGGTCTGACACTGACGGGCCGGCGATCACCCGTGAAGAGTGGTTGGATTATGTTGGCAGTGACAAGTCGATGCGTCCCGAACGCGAGGCCGTCGTCGTCGCAAACGAGCGCGGCGAAGAATTCAGCGTACAGGATGAGACACTGGCCACATGGAAAGACTGGCCGAACCGTAAAGATGGAAAAAGCGCCGCGCTGCTGTGGTATTCCGCTGGAAACATTGTGGCGACAAATCCGGATGATCTGATGATCCAGAAGATGTTCCTGATTGCGGATGCCCTTGGCGGCAAACTTCAGGGCGACGATGGCGAGATCTACAATTCCATCGGCATGGTGGACCGGCAGGATCGCTCGAAGAAGCGGTGGTGGAAATTCTGGTAGGATGGCGATTGTCTTCTGGGCGTTCGCCTACTTAGCCGTGATTAATCTGCTGGCTTTTCTAGCGTTTGGTTGGGACAAGAAAAAAGCCCGGAACGATAAACAACGCATTCGCGAAAGCGCGTTGCTGAACTTTGCATTTTTTGGCGGCAGCATTGGGTCCAAGATCGCGCAGAGGCGTTTTCGGCACAAAACACGTAAGCAACCCTTTGCCCTACAACTGAATGCAATTATCGCGCTTCAGGTCATCGCCATTTGCGCCGTGATCTTTTGGCTTTGGCGCCGTGGGATTGATCCCTGAAACACAAAACGCCCGGCCAATGAAAGCCGAGCGCTGTGTTAAGTTCAATCAGCGGATCAGATCCGAACCAACTTCTCATAGCTCTCCGCTACATCGCGCGCCAGCGCGCCAACCTCGAAGTTGTAGTCGCCGATATGACCAACGGGCGTCACTTCAGCAGCCGTTCCGGTTAGCCAGCATTGCTCGAAGCTTTCAAGTTCCTCGGGCAAAATGTGGCGTTCATGCACGATGATTTGCCGATCCTTAAGCATTCTCACGACGGTCTGCCGCGTGATGCCGTTCAGGAAGCAATCGGGAGTTGGCGTGTGCACTTCCCCGTCTTTCACAAAGAAGATATTCGCGCCGGTCGCCTCGGCAACATAGCCACGATAATCGAACATCATGGCGTCTGAGCAGCCCTTGGCTTCGGCGGCGTGCTTTGAGAGCGTGCAGATCATGTAAAGGCCGGCCGCCTTCGCGTGACATGGAATAGTTTCAGGCGAGGGGCGTTTCCATTTGGCAATATCAAGCTTCGCGCCCTTCATTTTCGCATCGCCATAATAGGCACCCCATTCCCACGAAGCGATGGCAAGGCGGACCGGATTTCTGGCGGAAGCGACTCCCATATCTTCGCCCGCACCGCGCCAGGCAATCGCGCGAACATAGGCGTCGGTGTAGCCGTTTGCGGTCAGGACTTCCTGTTTTGCAGCCTCGATTTCGTCGACGGTCCAGGGGATCTGAAAGTCGAGCTGCCCGGCCGAAAAATGCAGACGCTCTGAATGCTTCCGACTTTCAAAAATCTTGCCGTTGTAGGCCCGCTCACCCTCAAAGACGCTGGAAGCATAGTGCATCGCGTGGGTCAGGATATGCACATTTGCCTCGCGCCAATCCACCATTTTCCCATCCATCCAGATCAGTCCGTCGCGATCATCATATGCGCCTGCCATAGCGGCCTCCGTTTGCAAAAGTTGCGCGTTTAGGTCCACAACGGTCATAAAGTTGCGGAAAATTCGAGAATCGCTACCAGTAGAGGCTTGGAATGTCAACAAGGCTGACATAATGTTGGGGCCAATGATGAGAGGTCGTGATGGCAGACAGCAGCGGTTCCCCAAGCGGCGAGAACCTACTTTTTTTGACCGACGATCAGTTGCGCAAAGGCATTGAGGCGATGTTCTTTGCCTATCGTGGCTTCACGGCGGATCCCGATCGGATCCTCTCCGAAAAAAGCTACGGTCGCGCCCATCACCGGGCCATCCACTTCATCAACCGTTCCCCCGGGACAACTGTGAACAATCTTCTGTCCATTCTTGGTGTGACCAAACAATCCCTCAATCGCGTGCTTCGCACACTGATCAGCGATGGTTTGGTCGAAAGCCGGATTGGAAAACAAGACAAACGGGAACGTCATCTCTTTCTCACTGATCTGGGCCAGGCACTTGAGCGCGAATTGTCCAACGCACAGCGTGACCGGATGCGCAGCGCCTTTCGTCAGGCCGGTCCTGACGCGGTATCAGGTTTTCGTCAGGTCCTGGAAGCGATGATGGACGCCGACATACGACGGCACTACAAGCGCCTTAAGGAGGGCGGCACATGAGCCAGTCTGATGTCCATCTGCTAATCGTCGATGACGACGAACGAATTCGCGGCCTGCTTCAGAAGTTCCTGATGCGGAATGGGTTCCTTGTGACGTCTGCGCGCGACGCGGCCCACGCTGAACGCATTCTCAGCGGGCTGGATTTCGACCTTCTGGTGCTTGATGTGATGATGCCCGGCGAAGACGGCGTCAGCTTCTGCAAACGCCTACGCGAAACCCGCGACCTTCCGATCATGCTATTGACTGCCAAGAATGAAGCCGATGATCGCGTTGCGGGTTTGGAAGCTGGTGCTGACGATTATCTTGCTAAACCGTTCGAGCCGAAAGAGCTTCTCCTCCGGATCAATTCTATTCTACGACGAGTTCCTGCGGCCGAACCGGTCGATGTTGCGCCGAAAGTTCTGCACCTTGGGGCACTGCGCTATGACGTCGAAAAGGGCTCGCTTTGGCAGGGTGAAGACCCTGTGCGATTGACGCCCACAGAATCCCAACTGATGCGAATTTTCTCTGGCTGTGCGGGCGAAGCGATCGCGCGCGCGAAGCTTGTCGAAGATCTGGGTCGCGACGGCGGACAAGCGCAGGAGCGCGCCGTGGATGTGCAGATCACACGCCTACGCCGCAAGCTAGAAACCGATCCGAAACAACCTCGCTACCTTCAGACGGTGCGCGGTGCGGGATATATGCTGTCCCCTGACTGAGGCGACGCAACGCCTCCCGCTCTGTCTGCGCGTATTTGGATTTAGATGAAAATGACCACAGCGCTTTATTCCCACAAATCCGCCCTCAGTCACGTCACGCCGACGGGCCATCCGGAAAGCACGCTTCGCTATGAAGCGGTGCAAAATGCTCTGTCCGCGAGCCGCTTTGCGTCGCTTGATCGCCGTATCGCACCGCTAGCGGATCGCGCCGAAGTATTGCGGTGCCATCCCGAAAGATACGTCGATCGGGTCGAAGCCTCGATCCCTAAATCGGGATCCGCCGCCCTTGACGGCGACACCCACGTTGTGCCGGGTTCGCTTGAAGCGGCTCTGCGCGGCGTCGGCGGGTGTTGCGCCGCAGTGGATGCGGTCCTTGCGGGCGAAGTGGCCAACGCCTTCGTTGCTATGCGCCCACCCGGACACCACGCGGAAGCCGAAACCGCGATGGGGTTTTGCCTATTTGGGAACGCGGCCATCGCTGCTAAACGCGCGCTGGACCATCATGGCCTGACGCGTGTGGCCGTACTTGATTTCGACGTCCACCACGGCAATGGCACACAAGACCTGCTTTGGGACGAGGCGCGCTGCCTGTTCGCGTCTTCGCATCAGATGCCGCTTTATCCGGGGTCCGGTGCGGTGCATGACACTGGCCTTCATAATAACATCCTGAATATGCCATTGGCTCCGATGACGGGTGGGGCCGAGATGAAGCGCGCCTGGGGCGACATCATTCTGCCCGCCGTTTATGATTTCGCGCCCGAGCTTGTCATTGTCTCGGCAGGCTTTGATGCTCACGCTGCTGACCCATTGGCCAACCTGAACTGGAGCACCGAGGACTTCGCTTGGTTAACCCATGCAATCTGCGACGTGGCGGACGCGCAGGCAAAGGGTCGCGTGGTCTCGACACTTGAGGGCGGGTATGATCTGAGCGCATTGGCCGCAAGCGTTGCGGTGCATGTGGATGTGCTGATGGAGCGAGGGGCATGAGCGACAAACCTGTAGCCGAAATGAGCTTTGAGGACGCAATGGGCGCCTTGGAAGGTGTCGTAAATCGCCTTGAAGCCGGAGATGTTCCGCTTGAGGACTCGATCAAACTCTACGAGCGCGGGGCCGAGTTAAAGGCCCACTGCCAGAAGAAACTGGCCGAGGCCGAAGAGAAGGTCGCTCAGATTACGCTGGACGAAAGCGGCCAGCCCAAAGGGACGACACCGGTCGATCCGCAGTGAGCTTTGAAAGCGAATTGAAGGCAGAAGGTGCGCGCATTGGAGCGGCGCTTGAGGGTTATCTGTCCGCTCTTGGCGCAGACAACGTCGCCGAAGGAATGCGTTATGCGGCCACCGGCGGGAAACGGTTGCGCGGATTTCTGGTTACACACACCGCGAAATTGTTCGAGCCCGCGCGCGAAGGCCACCTGATTGCCGCCGCCGCCATCGAATGTATCCACGCCTATTCGCTGGTCCACGACGATCTGCCTTGCATGGACGATGACGACTTGCGGCGCGGCATGGCCACGGTTCACAAGAAATGGGACGACGCAATTGCGGTTCTTGTGGGGGACGCGCTGCAAACTTTTGCGTTCGAGTTGTTGGCGCGCGACGACGTGCATCCTGATGCGGACGTGCGTATCAAGCTCATCCGCACTCTCGCCAAATCGTCAGGTGCCGAAGGCATGGTGCTTGGTCAGGCGCAGGATATCGCGGCCGAAACCGCAGGGCGCGCGCTGACGCTTGAACAGATCATGACGCTTCAATCCAACAAAACCGGCGCTCTGATCCGATGGTCCGCCGAGGCCGGCGCGATCATCGCCGGCGAAGATTCCGAACCCCTTAGGCGGTATGCCACCGCGCTTGGGCTGGCCTTTCAGATTGCCGACGACATCCTTGACGAAACCGGCGACGAAGCAAAAGCAGGCAAGCGGCTTCACAAAGACGCCGAGGCAGGCAAGGCAACCTTTGTTTCACTTCTAGGCCTTAGTGGGGCCCAAGCACGCGCGCGCGACTTGGTCGCAGAGGCAGTCGACGCGCTCTGCATATATGATGCGCGAGCGGACGGTTTGCGTGACGCCGCTAATTTCGTTATCTCGCGCGAACACTGACGCGCCGGAGCCTTCATGACTGACCGACCCAACACCCCAATCCTTGACCGTGTGAACGTGCCTGCCGATATGAAACGGCTCTCGGACGCCGAGTTGCACCAACTCGCGGACGAACTGCGCGCCGAGACGATCAGCGCGGTAAGCGAGACCGGCGGGCACCTTGGCGCAGGACTTGGTGTCGTCGAATTGACCGTGGCTTTGCATGCGGTTTTCGACACGCCGAAAGACAAGTTGATCTGGGACGTTAGTCATCAGTCTTACCCGCACAAGATCCTCACAGGACGCCGGGACCGCATCCGGACACTGCGCCAAAAAGATGGGCTTAGCGGCTTCACCAAACGCTCTGAATCTCCCTATGATCCGTTTGGCGCAGCACACAGCTCGACCTCGATTTCTGCGGCCCTTGGCTTTTCGGTTGCGCGCGATCTGGGAGGTGGGACGCCCGAAGGCATCGGTGACGGTATCGCGGTCATTGGCGACGGTGCAATCAGCGCGGGCATGGCCTACGAGGCGATGAACAACGCGGGCCATCTGGGCAAGCGCCTGATTGTCATTCTAAACGACAACGAAATGTCGATTGCGCCACCGGTTGGGGCCATGTCATCTTATCTGTCGCGACTTTATGCCGGCGATCCATTTCAGGAATTCAAGGCCGCCGCCAAAGGCGCGGTCAGCCTCCTGCCGGAGCCCTTTCGCGAGGGCGCAAAGCGGGCCAAGGACCTGTTGAAACACACGGTCGTTGGCGGAACGCTGTTCGAAGAACTTGGATTCAGTTACCTCGGCCCCATTGACGGCCATGACCTTGACCAATTGTTGCCGGTTCTGCGGACCGTCAAGGCGCGGGCGCAGGGTCCGATCCTGATCCACGTAATCACCAAAAAGGGCAAAGGGTATGCTCCTGCGGAATCCGCCCGCGACAAAGGCCACGGTGTTTCCAAATTCAACGTTGTCACCGGCGAGCAAAACAAAGCACCCTCAAACGCGCCGTCTTACACCAAGGTTTTTGCCAACGCGCTGTTGGACGAGGCATCTCGTGACGACAAGATTGTTGCTGTCACCGCCGCTATGCCCGACGGCACCGGATTGAACCTGTTCGCCGAACGCTATCCCAGCCGCTGCTTCGATGTCGGAATTGCCGAGCAACACGGCGTCACCTTTGCGGCCGGTCTCGCTGCGGGGGGCATGAAGCCGTTCTGCGCAATTTACTCGACCTTCCTGCAACGTGGGTACGATCAGATCGTGCATGACGTTGCGCTTCAGCGTCTTCCTGTACGATTTGCCATCGACCGCGCCGGGCTTGTTGGCGCCGACGGCGCGACTCACGCTGGTGCCTTTGACATCGGCTACATGGCAAGCCTGCCGGGCATGGTGGTTATGGCCGCCGCCGACGAGGCCGAGCTTGTCCACATGGTCGCCACCGCTACCGCCCACAACGATGGCCCCATCGCTTTCCGCTATCCGCGCGGCGAGGGCGTTGGCGTCGAGATGCCGGAACGCGGAAAGGTGCTTGAGATCGGCAAAGGCAGGATCGTGCGCGAGGGCACCCAGGTTGCAATCGTTTCTTTCGGTACGCGCTTGTCGGAAGTTGAAAAGGCGGCCGAGGCCCTCGCGGCAAAAGGCATTTCCCCCACCATCGCAGATGCACGTTTTGCCAAGCCTTTGGACCGCGACCTGATCCTTGATCTGGTCAGCCGCCACGTTGCATTGATCACTGTCGAGGAGGGCGCGATTGGCGGCTTTGCAAGCCATGTGGCTGACCTTCTTGCGAATGAAGGCGTCTTCGACAACGGGTTGAAATTCCGCTCGATGATTTTGCCCGACACCTTCATTGACCACGCCAGTCCGAAAGACATGTACGACAGCGCGGCGATGAATGCCGAGCATATCGAGGCAAAAGTGCTGGACTTGCTGGGCATCACGGATATCTCGAAGCGGGCCTAGACGCGCGCGTTTTCGCCCGCAAGCAAGGCACGCAATCCCGCCCGGTAGTCCGGATAGATCAGCGTTACACCCAGTTCGTCTTTGATCCGGTCGTTGCGAACGCGCTTGGACTCGGCATAAAAACTGCGCGCCATCGGGCTTAATTCGGCATCCTTGAAATTGATCGCTTCCGGCACCGGCAGACCCAACAATTCGGCGGCGTAGGCAATAACGTCCTGCGGCGGGGCCGGATCATCGTCGCAAACATTGTAAGCGCGACCAGCGTTCGGGTGCCTTATCGATGCCTCAAGAACCTGCGCGATGTCATCCACATGCGCGCGACTGAAAACCTGACCATCCTTTATGATCCGGCGCGCGCTTCCGGACCGTACCTTGGCAAACGGACCGCGCCCCGGACCATAAATCCCGGCCAGTCGAAAAATGTGCAGCGGCAGATCAAGTTCGGCCCATTCGGCTTCGGCCTTCTTACGCGCAAGCCCGCGTTCTGTCGCCGGGGCCAGGGGCGTATCCTCGTCAACCCAGCCGCCCTGATGGTCGCCGTAGACGCCTGTCGTTGACAGATACCCGAGCCACTCAAGATGCCGCGTGCTTGAAATCGCGGACCTATGCGTCGCCAATACCGGGTCGCCGTCCTCGCCGGGCGAAACCGACGTCAAAACATGTGTGACCTCCCCAAACGGAAGCGCGGTCCCAGGCCAAACAACGGCTTCGATCCCGGTTTCCCGCAAGCTGACGGCCTTTTCTTCGTTCCGCGTCGTCCCGATAATGCGCCATCCATGTGGTAATAGTCGCCGCGCCAGAGCTTTGGCCGAATAACCGTGACCGATTGAAAGAAGCGTTTTTGTCATGACCCGCACGCAATCTGAATTGACCGAAAGAGGCAAGCGGGATTGCACAAATCAACCTTGCAGCCGCCTCGGTTCGATGGCATTTTCAGGGATGGAAAAAAGAAAAAATCCCCCAATAAAATTCATTCGGAGGGCATTGCTATGAGCGACGCAAGAAGCTTGTCGGTCGCAGCCCCCGAGACCCCAGACCACGAATTCTTCAGCGATCCGGCTGCCGCCGTTGATCGGTTGATCGAGCTTTACGAGATTGCCTCGAACTTTTTGTGTCAGCGGTTCAACGACGCCCTGAGCACCGGACAACCCGATGTCCGCTATCGCGCTTATTATCCCGAGATCCGGCTAACCACGACAAGTTTCGCGCCGATTGATAACCGCCTAAGTTTTGGCCATGTCAGCGAGCCCGGGCGGTATTCGACGACCATCACCAGACCCGACCTTTTCGCCGGTTATCTACGGCAGCAAATCGGGCTTTTGGTCGACAACCACGGCGCTTCAGTTGAAATTGGAACTTCTCTCACGCCGATGCCGGTGCATTTCGCTGTCGCCAACGACGCCTCGCTTGCGGTGCCGCAGGAAGGCGTGATGGAGTTCACGCTGCGCGATGTTTTTGACGTGCCGGACTTGTCCACAACGCATGACGATATCGTAAATGGCTTTGGCTTCGTCCACGCGGATGGATCGCACCCGCTTGCTCCGTTCACCGCGCAACGCATCGATTATTCGCTCGCGCGGCTGTCCCACTACACGGCGACCACTCCGGAGCACTTTCAGAACCACGTTCTGTTTACTAACTACCAATTCTACGTCGATGAATTCGAGATGATCGCCCGCGCTGCTCTCAAAGATCCCGACAGCGGTTACATCGGATTCGTAGGGCCCGGCAATATCGAGATAACCGATCCAGACGCGCCGCTTCCGGCCCCGGCAAAGCTTCCCCAGATGCCGACCTATCACCTGAAGCGCCAAGGCGGCGGCGGCATTACTTTGGTCAATATCGGTGTTGGCCCGTCGAACACAAAAACTGCAACCGATCACATCGCCGTTCTGCGGCCGCACGCCTGGCTGATGCTTGGTCACTGCGCTGGTCTGCGCAGCAGCCAGCGGCTTGGTGACTTCGTCCTCGCGCACGCCTATCTGCGCGAAGACCATGTGCTTGATGATGACCTTCCGACCTGGGTGCCGATCCCGGCGCTTGCCGAAATTCAAATCGCTCTGGAAACGGCCGTCGCTGACGTGACCCAACTTCGTGGATACGAGTTGAAACGCATCATGCGAACCGGCACGGTTGCGACGATCGACAACCGAAACTGGGAACTGCGCGACCAATCCGGTCCCGTGCAGCGCCTCAGCCAGTCACGAGCAATTGGTCTTGATATGGAAAGCGCGACGATTGCGGCGAACGGCTTTCGCTTCCGCGTGCCTTATGGAACGCTGCTGTGTGTGTCGGACAAACCTCTCCACGGAGAGCTGAAATTGCCTGGCATGGCGAGCGATTTTTATCGTACACAGGTGTCGCGCCACCTTCAGATTGGCATCAAGGCGATGGAGACAATTCGCGCTATGCCGCTTGAACGCATCCATTCACGCAAGCTTCGCAGCTTTGATGAGACCGCTTTCCTTTAAAATAAGGCCTTTTCCCCCGATTTTGGAGTGATTAGCGCTTGTGTTGGGACCACAATTCGTTGTGTTATACCACCATATCCAGTTAAATAAGGGGAATGAGCCCCTAGAATGGGCCAGATCGAGGAGATTCAACATGGCAAAACCGATGACGAAGACACAGCTTGTAGCGGCGCTCGCCGAGAAGATGGGCAGCGACAAGAAATCCGCAGGCGAGGCGCTTGATGCCATCGTCGGCATCATCACCGACGAAGTGTCCGGCGGCGGTGCCGTAACGCTTCCAGGCGTTGGCAAAATCTATTGCCGCGAGCGCCCGGCGCGCATGGTGCGCAATCCAGCCACCGGCGAGCAAATCCACAAGGACGCTGACAAAGTGGTCAAAATGACCATCGCGAAGGCGCTCAAGGATAGCGTAAACGACTGATCGAATACCTATTCGATTTCAGAAGGGTCGCCTTGGGGCGGCCCTTTTTCGTTTTCAGGGTGAGTTAATGTGGTGCTCTCGCTTTCGCACCTGCCGCTTTTTGGGGGGGGGCACGCCAAAGGCAGCAACAAAGACGCTGCACAAAACATGGCCGGTGCACTCAAGGGCGGCGGCGCAGGTAACACCTCACTGCTGAATGACGCACTGGCACTTGGCGGGAATAGTGGCGTTGCAGGCTTCATAAGATGCAAAGTCTCGAAGACTGGCGGTTGGGGCAATGTCGGCAGCGCGATTTTGGAAAACCAAGTCTCCAGGCGCAACAAAAAGTAGTCCTGCTTAGGCCGTCCGATCCGAGCGGCCCAATTGCCTATCCGTTGACGCGCCACCACATCAATGCCGCCAAAGCGATCCCCACTGCACATGCAAGGATCGGCCCTAAAAGCGGCGCGATCACCATCGCTCCGACAAAGACCGCAACGTTGTCCTGTTCAGGCCCAAGGGCTGCAACAATCGTCGAAAGAACCACAAAGATCAGATAGGTCTGATCGGTTTTTGCCTGCGTCCAGACATCGTTCCATATTTCCTCGCGCCTGCGGTCGCCGATCGTTCGATTTGGGTCCTTTTCTGCCTTCTCAACGGCCTCTTCTTCTTCGCGGGGCAAGGGGGATGGTGGTCTCAACCGGCAGGATCTTCACCCGCCGACAGCATCTGAAGCGTTGTGCGGTCCTCGGCTTGCGTTTATCTGAACGTGCGGAGGCCCGAGACGCCAAGCTTTTGCGCCTTTTTCAAAAGCGTGGGGACTGCGGAGTCGGGCGCAGATACTGTGATCACTCTGATTGGCATGGCGGCATGCTATAACAGCATTTTCGGCGTCACCACTGGCATCACAATAAACGACCTGCTAGGCGGCATTTAGAAATTACGGGCAGGGCAATGGATCTCCGCGCAATCCTTATGGGGCTGGCATTTGCGTTGATGTGGTCATCGGCCTTCACATCGGCGCGGATCATTGTGACCAACGCTCCACCGCTTGCCGTTTCATCTCTGCGTTTCCTCATTTCTGGCATCGTCACGCTGATAATTGTACGCATTCTGGGCCAAAGCTTTCGCCTGACGCCACAGCAATGGCGGCTCACAATCGTCTTCGGCATCTGCCAGAATGCCCTTTACCTCGGCCTGAACTTTGTCGCGATGCAAACGATTGAGGCTTCGGTTGCGGCGATCATTGCATCGTCTCTGCCGCTTTGGGTCGCGCTGGCAAGCTGGCTGCTCTGGGGCGAAACGATCCGGCCCCTCGGCATCATTGGACTGATCGGCGGTTTTGCAGGTGTTGCCTTGATCATGGGGACGCGTCTGAATGCGGGCGTTGATCCTTATGGCATCCTTCTGTGCGGCGTCGCTGTGTTGGCCCTCACCTTCGCGACCCTTGCGGTGCGTGGTGCAAGCTCGGGCGGCAATATGCTGACCGTGGTGGGCTATCAAATGCTGATTGGAGCCGTCGCGCTGGCGGTCCCGGCGCAATTCGAAACATGGGATTTCAACTGGTCGCCGATTCTTGTCGCCGCCATTGGATATACAATCTTTGTGCCCGGAGTGATTGCTACAATAGTTTGGTTCTGGCTGGTCAACCGCATTGGAACCGTGCGGTCCGCGACTTTTCATTTCCTCAATCCGTTCTTTGGTGTGGCCATTGCCGCGCTTCTTTTGGGCGAGACGCTCGGTACGCTCGACCTTGTGGGCGTCGCCATTATCACTGTCTCAATCCTTGCCGTACAGATTGCAAAAACCCGCGCCCTGACGTGAAATTGTCCTCTGTCACAGCGTTTTAGATGACAATTCGGAAAGAACCGCACAGGTAGAATGCCATGGATCTGCTCCTTGGATATCTCGCGGGCCTGCTCACGCTGATTAACCCCCGCGTTCTGCCGATCCTGCCCATCGTTCTGGTGACGTCGCTGCAAGCAGGGCGCTCCAGCCCGTTGGTACTGGCGGTTCGCATGAGCCTGTCGTTCGTGACCCTTGGTCTGTTCGTCGCCGTCTTGGGTCGCACCTTTTGCATTACCGAAGAAGCCGTATCCAACGTCGCGGCCATCTTGATGATCGGCTTTGGCCTTGTCCTTCTGGTGCGGCAATTGTCGGCAAGATTTGCCACTGCAACTGCAGGCATTTCAACGCAGGCAGATAGCGGCATGGATCACATCGATCGAGATGGCCTGCGGGTCAATTCACCGCCGGCGTCCTTCTTGGTGCGGTATGGAGCCCCTGTATCGGTCCCACACTTAGCGGAGCAATCTCACTTGCCAGCCAGGGCGAAAGCCTTTTGCGGGCAGGGGCGATCATGGTCACTTTTTCGCTTGGCGTATCGACGGTCATCCTTGCTCTGGGCTACGGCGCACAATCTGTGATCCGTAAACGCCTAGCCACGATGCGCCGTTTCGCCGTCGCAGCACGCCCTGTGATGGGCGCGGTCTTTGTTGCCGTTGGCATAGCCATATCTCTTAAATTTCACCACGTGATCGAGATTTGGGCATTGGACAACCTGCCCAGGTGGCTCACAGAACTTTCCGTTTCGATCTGACAGGAGACACCTTATGTATCGCCGTACATTCCTTATTTCAGCTGCCGCAACAGCCCTTGCGGGGCCTGTTCTTGCCAGTCCCGGCGAGGCCTACACCCCCGGTCTGGTTCAAAAAGAACTTGCCGCCGGCAGAACTGTCTTTGTCGATTTCTACACCGATTGGTGCACCACTTGCCGGAGCCAGGAACGCACCATCAGCGCCCTTAAGGCCGAAAATCCGGACTATACGGCGAATGTCAGCTTTGTTTCCGTCGATTGGGACGTTCACTCGAACTCGAACCTGGCCAAGTCACTTAATATTCCCCGTCGATCAACGCTCGTCGTCTTGCGTGGTAACAAGGAACTTGGCCGGATCGTCGCGGGTACCCGCAAAGCCGAGATCAAGGCGCTTATGGACACAGCCCTTGGTGCTGCGACGGCCTAATACATCTGGGCGATGGCTTTCAGGGGCAACCCCACTACCACCTCAAGTCGCGCAACCTCGCTTGACGTCAATGGCCCCCGCCCATCATTTCGTGCGCTGACAAACCAGCGTGCGAACCCTTGAGGCCAACGATAGTCCAGCTCGTTCAGCGAAATGTCGGCCCCACAGCAGGTTGTAGTATGGCGGTGAAGGTGAAAGCCGTCCTCACCGTGCCAGTCCGTGTCCATCCAGGCGCGCCATTGATCTGTTGAGACGGCCGCCTCACAGATAGGACAGGCAATGCTCTCGAAATTCTCGCCACAATCAATGAACTGTAGTTTGCCGTAGTCCTTGACGCGCGCCTCGCGGGTCCCGGTAAGCGCGGCCAATGCTTCGCGAAGGGCAGGAGACGTATCCGGCAACGCCGCCTTCGGATCAGCCGGGATTACGACCAGAAAGTTGTCAGCCATCAGCCAATAGGCCCGCGTACGCCGCCCGTCTGCGCCCGGTCCAGCAATAGGTGATCCAGAACCACCGCTGCGGCCATCGCTTCAGCCACAGGCACCGCGCGAATACCAACACAGGGATCATGTCGACCCTTGGTGATAATCTCGGTCTCTTGCCCGGACTTGGTGATTGTCTTTCTAGGCGTCAAAATGGACGACGTCGGTTTCACCGCAAACCGGACAACAACGTCCTGACCGGTCGAAATACCGCCCAGAATGCCACCGGCGTGGTTCGACGAAAACACGGGCCCGTCCGGCCCCATTGTGATCTCGTCGGCATTGGCGTCGCCCGTCAAACGCGCGGCGGCCATGCCTTCGCCAATTTCAACACCCTTCACCGCGTTGATCGACATCATCGCGGCCGCCATATCGGTATCAAGTTTAGCATAGACAGGGGCCCCAAGCCCCGGCGGGCAGCCCCGCACACAAACTTCAATCATTGCGCCAACCGATGACCCACTTTTACGCAGGCCGTCCAGATACCTGGCCCATTCCCCGGCCGCGTCTGCGTCCGGCACCCAGAACGGATTGCGACCAATCTCGTCCCAATCAAAGCGGCTGCGATCAATGTCTTTTTCGCCCATGGCGACCATATATCCGGTAACCGACACCTCCGGCGCAAGCTTGGCAAGCGCCGCCCGCGCCACACCGCCTGCGGCAACTCTTGCGGCTGTTTCACGCGCAGAAGACCGTCCACCACCGCGATAATCGCGGATGCCGTACTTCTGCCAATAGGAGATATCCGCATGTCCGGGCCGGAATTTTTCGGCGATATCGCCATAGTCCTTAGAGCGATGATCGGTGTTCTTGATCATCAGCTGAATGGGCGTGCCGGTCGTCACGCCTTCAAACACGCCAGAAAGGATCTCAACCTCATCGGCCTCGCGCCTCTGAGTGGTGTATTTGTTCTGACCGGGCTTGCGGCGATCTAGCCACACCTGAATATCGGCCTCGCTCAAAGCCACGCCCGGCGGACATCCGTCCACCGTCGCGCCAAGCGCCGGCCCGTGGCTTTCGCCCCAGGTCGTAACCCGGAAAACATGTCCATAGGTGTTCAGGCTCATCGCGTTGTCTCCTTTGGAAGACGGTCTAATCGGAACCGCGAACGGATGGAAGCGCGGGCGATGCGTTCTCTACGCTGCAGTGTCGCGGTGCATCATGATCCGGTTGCCGTCCTCGCCCCAAACCTGCCAGCCAAGCCGTTGATATAGGGCCAGTTTGCGGGGCATGTCACGATGCCTTGCCAAGGCCATCTCGTCCACGCCATCCCGCAAAGCTCGGGCAACGGCGAACCGCATCAAGGCACTGCCTACGCCCGTCCCAGCGGGGCTGGGCGAGACTGCAATATTTGCCCCATGCCACATACGGTCGATCATCCCACCAAGGAGGCACCCGATAGGCGCGTCGCGATCAACCGTCACCAAAACACGCTCAGCAGCAATATCCGCCCCAACACCCCGGCTCACATCCGGCAAGCCAGACAACCTCTCGGCCCAATCCGCGTAAGCTGCCCGAACAGTCTCTCACACCAAGGGCGCATCGCGGCCGTCCGCCGCTGTGATCAAAACTCTTTCTTTCCCAAGCCGGACATCCCAAAACTTATATGCCGTACCCTGCGCACATTCACTCTTTCGGAAATACCTCAGGTCTGAGGGCCGTGCCTCAATTGACCTTGCACAGCTGTGCATTCCGCCCTACCTCATGAGGTACCTCGGGGGGCCCAATTGGGCTGAGATGCTGAAGAGCGGACCCGTTGAACCTGAACCGGTTAATGCCGGCGGAGGGAAGGTCGAGATGCTCTCAACCCGTTCCTTCGCCCAGTTGAGAGGAAATTGAGATGCGTTATCCAATCCTTGCGGCAGGGCTTTTGGCAGTCACTCCGGCTTCGGCCCAAGACTCGCCTGTCCTGACCGTTTATACCTACGACAGTTTTGTCGCAGACTGGGGCCCGGGCCCCGCAATTGAAGCGGCGTTCGAAGCAACTTGCGCTTGCGATCTGCAATTCGTTGCCGCAGGCGACGGCGCGGCCCTCCTTGGTCGGGTCCGCCTTGAAGGGACCCGAAGTGATGCCGATGTGGTGCTTGGCCTCGATACAAACCTGATCGCGGCGGCCAGTGAAACCGGGCTTTTTGCTCCGCATGGCCTTGTGACTCCTGATCTTGATATGCCGGTGGAATGGCTGGATGCGACATTCCTGCCATACGATTGGGGCTACTTTGCCTTTGTGCACAATGCGGCCATGGAAAATGTTCCCACTGACTTCCGGGCACTGGGCGCAAGCGATACGTCAATTGTGATCCAGGACCCGCGCTCGTCAACGCCGGGCCTTGGACTTTTGATGTGGGTCAAAGCTGCCTACGGCAACGAAGCTCCCGCCATCTGGGACGCGCTTGCCGATAACGTCGTGACAGTCACACCCGGTTGGTCCGAGGCTTACGGTCTCTTCCTTGAAGGCGAAGCGGACATGGTGCTCAGCTACACCACATCACCCGCCTATCACCTCATCGCAGAAGACGATGACAGCAAAGCTGCAGCAAACTTCAGCGAGGGCCATTACCTACAGGTCGAAGTCGCGGGGCAACTGGCTTCCAGCGATCAGCCAGACCTGTCCAAAGCGTTCCTAGACTTCATGCTGACCGACGCGTTCCAATCCGTCATTCCGACGACAAACTGGATGTATCCGGCGGTGACACCGAAAGGCGGATTGCCGGAAGGGTTCGAAGCATTGGTGCAGCCTGATCAGGCGTTACTTTTGTCGCCTGAAGCTGCAGCCGGGGTGCGCGATGTCGCGCTGGATGAATGGCTGACCGCGCTCAGCCGCTAGGCTTTGCCGGTTGGGCAGGGATCGCGGTCGCCACCGCGATCCCTGCTTTCATCGGTATAACCGCAGTTGCTGTCGTCTTGTCAGCAGAAGGCGGTCGCGGACTTTCCGCAGCCGATTGGGCAGCCGTGCGTTTCACACTTTGGCAAGCGCTTCTTTCGGCGCTGATCAGTGTTGCGCTGGCCATTCCGGTTACCCGCGCTCTGGCACGCCGCCGCTTTTGGGGCCGGGAAGCGTTGATTACCCTATTTGGCGCGCCTTTTCTTCTTCCCGTGATCGTTGCGGTGTTTGGCCTTCTTGCGATTTTTGGTCGCGGCGGCCTCATTAACGCAGGGCTGGCGCAGGTTGGCGTCGCACCAATCAGTATTTTCGGGCTGCATGGCGTGATACTTGCCCATGTCTTTTTGAACCTGCCACTGGCCACGCGGTTACTTTTGCAAGGCTGGCAAACGATTCCCGCAGAACGCTTTCGGCTCGCGGCATCGCTCAATATGGGTCCCTCTGCGATCCTACGGCACTTGGAAGCTCCAATGCTTCTGCGCGCAGTGCCACCTGCTGCATTGGTGATTTTCGTCATCTGCACAACAAGCTTTGCCGTCGCTTTGACCCTTGGCGGAGGCCCGCGCGCAACCACCGTCGAACTCGCAATTTTTCAAGCTCTGCGCTTTGACTTCGACCTTGCGCGCGCGGCTATGCTCTCGGCCGTGCAGCTTGTTATCACAGGCGCAACAGCCCTGTTCGCCTTGCAGTGGGCAACAACATCGGAGTTCGGCAAAGGGCTTGATCGCCTCCCAAGACGCTGGGACGCTTCCGATCTGCCGCGCCGCGCGGTGGACGGCATGCTGATCGCGGGCGCGGCGCTCTTTGTGATTGCACCAATGGCAGCGGTCTTTTTGCGAGGTATTTGGACGATCACTGATTTGCCAGCGGTCGTTTGGACGTCGGCAGGCCGATCCCTCGTTGTTGCGGTCATTTCGACAGCACTTGTTCTTACGGGGGCCATCGCAATGGCGATCGCAGCGGCACGTCTCAGGCGTGGCGCGCGCTGGATCGAAAGTGCTGGATTGCTTGCCATCGCGGCGTCGCCATTGGTCTTGGGAACAGGACTGTTCGTCATTGTCTTTCCGTTCATTGAGCCCTCGCGATTAGCGCTGCCCGTTACAGCGCTGATCAACGCATTGGTTACAATGCCCTTTGCCCTTCGCGTTCTGATCCCCGCGGTCCGAGACGTCGAAGCGGCCCATGGCCCCCTCGCGGATAGTCTTGGGCTGGTCGGCTGGGCCCGGATGCGTTTGCTGGTGCTTCCACGCATCCGCCGACCGCTTGGGTTCTCGGCCGGTTTGGCGGCCGCCCTGTCGATGGGAGACCTCGGAGTGGTCGCCCTGTTCGCCGATCCGGAAACTGCCACGCTGCCGTTGCAACTTTATCGCTTAATGGGAGCATATCGCATGGACGAAGCCGCGGGCGCATCATTGCTTTTGTTGATGCTAAGCCTGCTCTTGTTTTGGGCGTGTGACTACGGAGGGCGGCGTGGTGCTTAGTCTGAAAAACATCTTCCTTAAGCAGGGAGACTTCTCGCTTTCTGCAAATTTGACCATCGCAGAGCCCGGCGTGACAGCGGTGATCGGCCCCTCCGGCGGGGGGAAATCCACTTTGCTGTCGCTTATCGCAGGCTTCAGCTTGCCGGACCGCGGCAGCGTAAGTTGGATGGACAGCGATCTGACGAACCTACCGCCCGGCGCGCGCCCCGTCGCGATGTTGTTCCAAGATAATAACCTGTTTCCCCACCTCGACAGCCTGATGAACGTAGCTCTGGGTGGCGCTCCGGTGCCAAGGCCCGATGCGCAAACGTTGGACCGCGCGTTGGTGGCGCTTGGAAGGGTTGGTCTTACGGGGCTTGAAAGGCGTAAACCTGCCGAACTTTCCGGTGGCCAGCAAAGCCGTATTGCCCTTGCACGACTGCTCCTTACGGATCGCCCGGTCATCTTGATGGACGAGCCCTTTTCAGCCCTTGGGCCCGCGCAGCGTCGCGAAATGCTTGCGCTTGTAAAAGAGCTTTTACCAGAAGCGACGCTTTTGATGGTCACACACGATCCCGAAGATGCTCGTGGGGCAGAACGGACAATCTTGGTCGTCGATGGCAAGGTCGCCCCCCCCTGCGATACCAAAAGGCTATTCGCCGACCCGCCGCCGGAGCTGGACTCCTACCTAAGATAAGCCGCAAAAACGCAGGGGTGCTGCCCTGCCTGTCCCGCGCGCCTCCTGGAATAGTTTCATGAACGTCAATATTCGGCATTCCAGCCGGAAGCGTTAAGGATAACGCGGTGTCTTTGGGTTAAAAAAACTTAAGGTGTGACGCGAAAGCGGCGAGGGGCAAAGTTCCTAATCTTCGACAGGTCCGCGCAATGCTTTGAGGTTCCCGCGCTGTTTCTTTGCTTCCACCCGCTTTCGCTTTTGCCCTAGAGAAACCCGCGTCTTGATCCGGTTCTTTGGCTTTTCGGCCGCACGCCGGATCAAATCCGCCAGCCGCGTGCGCGCGATCTCTCGGTTGCGGGCCTGACTGCGTTCCTCGCTGACCTGAATCACAACGGCGCCTTCTTTCGTCCATCGCCGCCCGGCCAGCCGCTGCAAGCGCCGCTTTACTGCTGCTGGCAAATGGGGGGACCGCTCGGCCTCAAACCGAAGTTCTACGGCAGAGGACACTTTATTCACATTCTGCCCGCCCGGCCCCGAGGCGCGCATAAAGCTTTCAGAAAGCTCCCAGTCGGCGATCGTGATGTCGGGTGTGATCTGCATATGACCTACATAGAAGAAGGGCCGCCGTTAGGCGACCCTTCCGAGTGTTTTGGAGATGGGCCAGTTAGGGGTCGGCATGCCGACGGCCCAATCAAAGGTGTTCTGCCTTCAGGTTAGCCTTCAGGCGACGACCCCCCCGACTGTTCCGACACGTCTCTCCAATATCGCTCTAGACACTGGACCACCTCCTTTCGCTTGTTTCTGATCTTTAGAGGTTGGCATAGATATTGTGTCTGTCAACGATTTTCACGCAAGGTTTGCACCAAGACGCCTCACAATTGCGCGAAATGGCAGCAAAGCGATCAATGCTAAGGCAAGCTTTACACCCCAATCCGCCACAGCGAGCGAGACCCATAGTGGCACAGCGGGACCAACCCCCAGAAGTGGCAGCACCTCTCCGGCCCAACTTACATCGTTTCCGGGCTCGATAAAGGCGAGCATTGCGGAAAAGGCGATGGTGAAAAACAGGGCGGTATCCAAGGCTGATCCAAACAGTGTCGACACCAAAGGCGCGCGCCACCAGTTCCCACCGCGCAGGCGATCAAAGATCGCAACGTCCAGCATTTGCGCCGTAAGGAAAGCAAGTCCCGATCCAAAAGCAATGCGCCAGCTCACAAGCGGTCCGAACTCGCCAACAATCTGAGTGCCGATCATCGAGCAAGACACGCCGACCAAAAAGCCCGCGAAAACAACCCTGCGCGCATCACGCGCGCCATAAACGCGGTTCATCACATCGGTGACGAGAAATGCTAGCGGATAGGTGAATGCGCCCCAGGTCAGCCACTGACCAAACAGGAATTGCACAAGGATATTCGAGGCCACGACAATCACTGCCATGGCAAGAATGCCAGGAAGAATACGTGTCATATCTGATTTCCGTTTTGACAAGGTAGTCGGAGACTTGGCCCGGTAGGGGACGGGCCCAAGTAGCCGTCGGGGATCAGTGCGTCAAGCGGAACTCGACGATTTGCGTTTGCTGAATGTCCAGATTGTTGTCATCTGGTATCATCGTAAAACGAAGTCGTCCGTCGCCGTCCTCCCAAACTGACAAACCTTCGAGATTGTCAAAGGCACGCAAAGGCGTTGTCCAAATCACGTCACCCTCGGAGTCAAAACCGTCAGGAAGAAAGGCGCGAACTCGGCTTTGAAATCCGATAAGATGAAACGCACGCTCAAGACCGTATAGCCTTCCATCGGGGCCGATATCTGCTCCGACAGGCCAAAAGCCCAGCGACCTTTTGACGTGGCCGATTATATCGCAGCCGTTTTCTGTTTGGCGCTAAACAGGAACTCCGGGCGCCTGTTTTGGCACAGGCTCTGGGATGGCAATAAGACGTCCCTCAAGATCCAGCGCCAGCGCCTCAACACCTCTATTTCCGGTGAGTGCATTCACATTGGGAGGCAGATCAATGCGTTTGGGATTGCTGTCATCGCCGTAGACCAGAATCTTCGATGAGAGATCAAAGGCTACGGCAAAACGTCCGTCCGGGAGGGTGGTCAGACCTTCGCTGTCGCTAATATTTTCGCCACTTTTGCGTCAGAACGCCGCGCCGTATGTGTCGGTCAGCGCACCCAGCGGCTTGCGTGACACCCCCATGATCCGGTCTCCTTCCCTTTCAAAATGACCGCAGTAGCTTTGCCCGTAATCTCCGATGGCGATGAACGAGGCGCCAGCCTCGATGACCTCTATCGCCGACCACGCTTCGAAATAGGGCCCGGGCCATTTCCAGACGACCATGGATGTTTGCTGAAGACCGGGATCCTTAGCAGTCGGCGCTGCCGCGAGACTCAGCGCGACAAGACTTGAGCGCATTGCTGTGGCAGATCGGCCATCCGCAACTCTTTGCGAGGAGGTGCTGGCTTGGCATTTGGGTCGGGCGGCGGCGGGTTCAGGATGTTGTCCACCCATTCTTGCGCCTGATCACAGCCGTCGCCAGCCGGCGGCGGGGCCTGGTTCACGCAAGCACCAGCATTGCTTGGGCATTTCAGGCGAACATGGAAATGGTAGTGATGCCCCCACCATGGTCGAATTTTTCGCAGCCACGAACGATCGCCGCGTGCGTCCTTGCACATCTGCACTTTTGCCCCGGGGAAGACGAAAATCCGTGCCACGTCCGGGTCGCTGGCCGCAGCCTTAAGAATCCTATGGTGTGCGGGCGTCCAGTTTTCATTCACAAAGGCGCCATTGGCCCGGCGGGTTGAAATCGACGAGAGGTTCTCGCGTTCGGTCCGATTAAGGGTCAAATCGCGCGCGGGCAACATCCAGACATCAATATCTAACCCAAGCTGATGGCTGCGATGACCTGTCAACATTGGGCCTCCACGCGGTTGCGAAATGTCTCCGATGTAAAGCCCGTTCCATCCTGGTTGCGCGGCCGCCGCGCGGGACAGGCGATCAATGAAACCTATCGCCCTTGGATGGCCCCAGTTGCGGTTCCGACTAAGGCGCATCGCTTGCCATGTGGGCCCGCTTTCCGCCAACTGCTGCCCTCCTGCTAAGCACCCCTTGGCGTAGCCTCCGAACGGCGCTGATGTGTGGCTGGACGCTTTTGATGCCGCGCCAAACAACTCTTTGGCCAACGGCTCGGCGGCAACCGGTGAAATGGACAATGCGATGGCCGTCAGGACAGCTGTGATCCTCAGTCCCATGTGTTTGCTCGATCTCCGTCGGGTTTCACCCATGGTAGCAATATCAGACCAAGAAGGAACAAAAAGATCAAAGGGGCAACGCCAAGCCGGGCACTTTCCGTCAATGCCGTGACCGTGCCGATCAACGCCGGGGCAAGAAAGGACGTCGCACGTCCGGAAAGGCCATACAGACCAAAGCTTTCGGTAGGTGCTTCGGCATCTGCATGGCGCACCATCATCGAGCGGCTTGCCGCCTGCAAAACGCCGCCCAAGCCGCCGATCATGATGCCGCAACCGAGGAAAACCATATCGGGCAGGGATGAATTCGCGGCGAGTTCCACGCCATAGAAGCTTTCGCGGCTCATGTTCACGATCGTCAAACAGACAAGCATCAATCCAAGAATCGTCGTGATGATCACTGGTTTCGGCCCGAACCGTTTATCCAAGCCGCCGCCCAGCCACGAAAACGCTGCCGCCGCTAAAACGCTGACAATCCCGAAAACGCCGACCTGCGTGACCTCCCAGTCCAACACCAGCAAAGCATAGGTGCCGCCGAACCCGTATAGCCCGTTCAATGCGTCGCGGTACAGCATCGACGAGCCCAAATAGGACGCCAGTGACGGCCGCTTTGCCAGCCCCCTGACAGACCCAATGAGGCTTGCCAGCGCCGCTCTCATTGAATGCGGGCGGTGCTCTCCGCGCACTTCGCGCACCCACAAGAAATAGGGGATCATGAACACCAAAAACCAAAGCGCTGCAAAAGGCCCCGCAAACCGCGTGCCTTCGCGTGCCTCCGGGTCCAGACCAAAGGCTGGCGCGAGCCCTGCAATTGTGCGTCCGTCGGCTTGTTCGACGAAAAAGAGCAAGACGATGGCCAGTGAAATTAACCCGCCCAGATAACCGAAGGCGAACCCCGAGCCGGAAATCTTGCCGATTTCCTGAGGTGATCCCAGCGTTGGCAGTTGCGCGTTGGTGAAGATCAAAGCGTATTCCGCCCCGATAAACCCGATGGCAAAGAACACCAGCGCCCAGATCAGGTTCGACCCGTCCGGCTCCGTCCACCATAACCCGCCCGCTCCGACGACAAACATTGCCGAGAACGCGATGATCCAAGGCATGCGGCGTCCTGCGGTGTCAGCCAAAGCCCCCATCACCGGTCCGCCAAAGCCGACGGTTAGCCCGATCAGTGTCAGACTAAGCGACCAGATCGACTGCGCGCGCGCATCGGCGGCCTGCTCGCTTAACCCGCTGGCAATGTAGGATTCTGCGGCCACCGATGCAAAGAACGGTCCGAAGATAAATGTCAGTAAAACAGTGTGATAGGGTTGGCTGGCCCAATCGAAGAAGAACCAGCCCCAAATGCGTTTTTTCAGGCTTGGCTCAGTCACATGCGGTCCCCGGTCATTGCGCGCCACTTAGACAAGGCACACAAGGATTAGGCAATACTCAGTTGTCGTACACAGGCCCGCTCGTCGGAGGCCAGGGGCGTGTCGCATCCGCGTCGACCCAGTTTTGCGCCCAGTCCGGAAGGGTCTTTTTGTCGGTTCCAAAACCGAGACTCTCAAGAAACTCCACCGGTTTGATCGAGCCTTTTCGGTTTTTCACCGCGAACCGCAAGAGCATTTGGTTCATGCAGGTTTCCCCCTGCCACATGGATTGGTCTGCATAGACGAACCGTTCATCAAACCCAAGAAATCGCGTTTGAACCCGGTAGCGCTGCCACGTCGGCACACGCTTGCGGTAGCGCACCGAAACACCGGCGATGGGAAACATGATCCTGCCTTTGATGACCTTGCGCATCATTCCCATCCGCACACCGGACTGCCAGCGGGCAAGCTCGAACAAAGTGAGTATGCGACCATTGTTCAGTTCGCCAAAGGCGTCGGTGTCCCAGGGCCAGGCCCGGTGATAGGATACATGAGTGCCATAGACGTCCAAGCCATGCATCGAACGGCCCTTCAGCATCATGTAGATGGCTCGGATATACGGATACATGCTTCGCGCCTCCCATCGTCGTGGTCGCGCCTCTGGCGGTAAGGGTCAAGGGCAACGTCGCGTTCGTCGGGGCCTTGTCAGGCGGCAGCTCTGCGCTTAGGTGAAGGTCACCCAAAAGACGGAAAGCCGAGACATGCAATCGATCCTTCAAATCCTGCTTCTGATCCTTGATGTCGCGTGGTTCATCATGATCGCGCACATCGTCATGAGCTGGCTGATCAGCTTTCAGGTCCTGAACCTGAACCAACCCTTTGTGCGCCAGCTTTGGGATGGTCTGAACCGTCTTCTTGATCCTGTTTACGGTCGTATCCGCCGCTTTTTGCCAAACACCGGCGGGCTTGATCTGGCCCCTCTGGTAGCTTTGATCGGCGTCTATGCGATCCGGATTATCCTGATCAACAACGCCGGCGCGTTCATCTGAAAAGACCGCCTCGGCGAGTCAGACCGGGCCTTGTTCACCTATCGTTCACATGCGAAGGTGTAGCCAATAAGAGCAGCTAAAAATCAAGGCATATCAATGGACGGGTCCAATCCCACCGCCCATTCCATCCTAAGCGAAGTTTTCGGCTTTGACGGGTTTCGCCCGATGCAGGCGGATATCGTTTCGGCCGTGGCCGCAGGCACGGATGTGCTTGCCATTCTACCCACCGGTGGCGGTAAGTCTCTGTGTTTTCAACTGCCTGCATTGATGCGCCCGGGCTTAACCGTGGTCATTTCGCCGTTGATTGCTTTGATGCGCGATCAGGTACGCGCGCTGAAAGAAGCTGGTGTTTCGGCAGGTGCGCTAACCTCTGCCAATACCGAAGACGAAAACGCCGAGGTTTTCGACGCGCTCCATAAGGGCGACCTTAAGCTTCTCTACATGGCGCCGGAACGGCTTGCTTCAGGTGGCACGGATCGGATGCTGTCCCAGGCAGGCGTGACGCTTCTGGCGGTGGACGAGGCGCATTGCGTCAGCCAATGGGGCCACGATTTCCGCCCGGATTATCTGCGTATCGGGGCGCTGCGTGGCGCGCTGGATGTGCCGCTTGCGGCCTTTACGGCAACGGCAGACGCCGAAACACGCGACGAGATCTCGGAACGGCTTTTTGGCGACAGCAAACCGATTGTTTTCCTCGGCGGGTTTGATCGCCCGAACATCCATCTTGGCTTTGCGGCCAAGGATAAACCGCGCGATCAAATTCTGAATTTTGCGGCCGCGCGTAAAGGCCAGTCCGGCATCGTCTATTGTGGTACGCGCGCCAAGACCGAAACGCTTGCCAAGGCGATGTGTGAGGCAGGTCACTCGGCGTTAGCCTATCACGGCGGCATGGAGCCGGATCACCGTCGCGAGGTCGAGCGACGCTTTCAAACCGATGACGATCTGGTGGTTGTGGCGACGATTGCTTTTGGGATGGGTATCGACAAACCTGACATCCGCTGGGTCGCACATGCCGACCTACCAAAGTCAATTGAGTCCTATTATCAAGAGATTGGCCGTGCTGGGCGGGATGGCGCTCCGGCTGAAACCCTGACGCTTTTCGGGGCGGATGATATCCGTTTCCGTCGTATGCAGATTGACGAGGGATTGGCCCCGCCGGAACGACGCATGGCGGATCACGGGCGGTTGAATGCGCTTTTGGGACTGGCTGAAGCGCATCAGTGCAGGCGTCTGAATTTGCTCAGCTATTTCGGTGAAACGCCTGAGCCCTGCGGGACCTGTGATCTGTGTGATTCGCCGCCTGAAACCTTCGATGGAACCGAGGCGGTCCGTAAGGCATTGTCGGCTATTTTGCGCACTGGCGAGATGTTTGGCGCGGGGCATCTGACCGATATTCTTGTTGGAAATGTGACAGATAAAGTTCGCCAGCGTGGGCATGAGGATTTGCCGACTTTTGGCGTTGGCAAAGACGTTGATCGTCGCACATGGGCGGTCGTTTTCCGGCAAATGATGGGGCAGGATCTTGTGCGCCCTGATCCGGAGCGCCACGGCGGCTTGCGTATGACCGACGCCGCGCGCCCGATCTTGCGCGGCGAGGCGTCGATAACCCTGAGAAAAGACACGATGAAACCGTCGCGACGTCCTGCCGCGAAGACTTTGGTGAACGACGAAGATGCGCCATTGTTGTCGGCGTTGAAGGCCAAGCGTCGGGGTTTGGCCGAAGCGGCGCGGGTGCCGGCTTATGTTATTTTCACTGATCGTACGCTGATCGAAATGGCCGAGACACGTCCCGGTACAATGGATGAGATGGCCGGGATCACCGGGATTGGAGCAAAGAAACTTGAGCGCTATGGCGCTGATTTTCTTCAGATAATCACCGGAGAGGCTGAGACGCCTTCGCATCCGATGCGTCGCAAACTCGCGGGTCGTGTGGCGGGTGAAACCTATGACCGGCTTTTGGCTGTACAAGCGGATCTGGCGCGCGGTGAAGACGGAACCGGCAAACCGATGGCGTGTTCTGCGTCTCTTCTTGCGAAGGTTGCGGCGCTTGGTGCGGACCGTGCCGATAATATCGAGCGTCTTCTTGGCGAACGTCTTGCAGAACGCTTCGGCGGAGCCTTTGCCGAAGTCTTGCGCGAAACCTAACGCAACGTTCGCACCGACAAACCGCCGTTTTTGCCAACATCGTAAATCCCGCGGGTTTCCTCAGGAAATAGCATAAATCGCCATTCGGGAGCAAAGTTTTATCGTAAAAATCCAACTGCATAGGTCGGCGTGATCTGCTGACTGGCGGCAAAATCATCCATCGCCTTCTGGTCTGGCTGATCAACGGTCAAGGTCTCGACCAAGGCAAGCCCGCCCGTGATGAACAGGCTGTCGATGCCTTCACCAAGCGCCCCCTTGATATCGGTGATGATCCCGTCGCCGATCGCAAGGATGCGGCTGTCAGGGATTTCGGCGCCAAGTCCCGTCAGACGGCGGCGCGCAAGGTCATAGACCGGCGGATGGGGTTTGCCGAAATAGAGGCTCTCGCCGCCCATTTCCGTGTACAACTTGGCCAGTGCGCCCGCACACCATTCGCGGCTGTCGCCACGATCCACAACAATGTCGGGGTTGGCACACAGCAGCTTCAAACCCTTCTGCTTGGCATAGAGAAATTCGGGCCGGTTCACTGCCGGGTCGGCATTCGAGTCAAAGGGGCCGAGACAGGCGATGCCGGTGGCCTCTTCCAAGGGAACGCGGGTGATCTGGATCGGGTCATCGACAAGGTGGATCGGCTCGAAAAAGGTGAGATCGTAGTCCTGGCCCATGAACCAGACCTTCTCGCCCACAGCACCGCGGAACATCGCAGAGCGCGCGCTATCGCCGCTGGTTGCGATTACGTCCCAGCAATCGCGGGCCACGCCGATCAGTTCCAGCTGCTTTTCGACCGAAGCGCGAGGGCGCGGCGCATTGGTCAGAAGGACGACCTTGCCGCCGCGTTTGCGGTATGCGCGCAACGCTTTGACGGCCTCGGGGAAGGGTTCGACGCCGTTGTGGAGGCACCCCCAAAGGTCACAAAAGACCGCGTCATAATTGTCCGAGATCTCGGCAAGATTGGCGACGATAGGGATACTCATTTTCGTTCAGACTTTCAGGGCAGGGATGATCTGCTTTTTGCGGCTGATGATGCCGGGCAGGGCAACCATGTTGCCGGGCGCCGAGACGCCGAAGCTTTTCTCGGCAATCGACCGCACAGTATCATTTTGAATAAACATCAGGGCCTCTTGACCGAGGATGTCTATGAGGAAGAACAAAACGTGATCAACGCCGTCTTCTTCGGCGACCGCGACAAGGTCTTCCATCAACCCGTCCTTGCGTGCCAGAACGGTGCCAGGGGATGTGGTTTCCAGAACCGACACGCGAAATTTCACCCCATCAATCTCGTAGGGTTTACTGTCCATCCTCAACAACGCGCTGTCGGAATAAGACGACACGTCGGACTTCGCGGCGAACATCTCGGCGGCATAGTCGCGCATGTCGATGCCAAGTTCGGCGGCCAGTTTTTCTGCCAGCCTGCGGTCAACGTCCGTTGTCGTCGGGGATCGAAATTCCAGCGTGTCGGACAAGATGCAAGACAGCATCGCACCCTTGATATGGCGTGGCATTTTGTTGGCGTCCGCGCCCATCAGATCGTACATGATCGTGGCGGTGCAGGCGACTGGGCGCACTGTGATGTTGATCGGCCCCCTCGTTTTTAGCCCGCCCTGCAGCATGTGGTGGTCGATAACCTCGATCACGCGGGCGTCGTTGATTGACGCTGGCAGTTCGGCGACGTTGTTTGTGTCAACGATGACAACCTCGTCGTTCGCCGTGACGTCTTCCAGCAGTTCGGGCTGGTCCAATTGCCAGCGGCGCAGCACGAAGAGTGCTTCGGTGTTCGGCTCGCCCAGAAGGCGGGCCTTGGCGGGGGTGTCGCGGCATTCCGAAAGGTACCAGGCCCAGATGATCGGCGAGCCGGTGGAGTCTGTGTCGGGGGATTTGTGGCCAAAAACTTGGATCGTCATGGGATGATATTCCGTTTGGGCTTAGGTGATTTGGGCGCGTTATAACAGGGGGCAAGGGGATGTCACGGGGGTGCATGTGCTTGGTTTTGACGCATCTGTCGGAAGGTTGTGTGAATGGGGCATCGGAAAAGGGAGGCCAGTGTCAAAGAACGCGCTGGCCTGAAAATCTGACCTGGGCTAAATGTGCTGACGCGCCCTCGTGCCATGCGTGGCGAAAACTTCGAAATTCCTTGTAGCGCTTGAAGCGCTGCGGGGATTTGGGGCAGTCTCGGCGCAAAGCGGAACAGGGACAGATCTTTTGCGCGAAACCGAGCTTTATCCGCCGATCAAGGCGTTTCTCGAAGGTCAGGGCTGGGAGGTCAAAGCCGAGATCGGGGCGGCCGATGTTGTGGCTTACCGTGCGGGAGATCCGCCGTTGATTGTTGAACTCAAGGTCGGGTTTTCTCTGACGCTGGTGCATCAGGCGATTGACCGGCAAATGATCACTGATCTGGTGTACATCGCCGTGCCCCGTAAACCGGGCAAGCCGTTTCAGGGCGCCTTGAAGAACATGAAAAAGCTGTGCCGCCGTCTTGGGCTTGGCCTGATAACGGTTCGCCTGAAGGACGGGTTGGTCGAAGTACAATGTGACCCGGCGTCGTTTCAGCCCCGAAAGATCAAGGGGAAGAAAGCGCGGCTTTTGCGCGAGTTTTCGCGGCGCATCGGGGATCCGAATATCGGGGGCGCTGCGCGGAACGCTGGGCTGGTGACGGCGTATCGCCAGGATGTTCAGGCTTGCGCGGCGTATCTGGCCCAGGCAGGCGCATCCAAGGGGGCGGTGGTGGCAGGTGCGACGGGGGTGCGGGAAGCAACGCGGATGATGCGGGACAACCACTACGGCTGGTTCGATGTGGTAGAGCGCGGCATTTACGCGTTAACCGAGACCGGCGTGGCCGCGGTCCTTTCCATCGAGCAGGGCGCGGACTAGACGGCACCTTATGAACCTCGATCTGATCCAAAGCCTTGGTCCGACGCTTATGATTGCGTCCGTTGCGTTGGCGCTGTTTGCGGGCTTCGTCAAAGGCACGGTTGGGTTCGCTTTGCCGATGATTATGATCTCGGGGCTGGCATCGTTTCTTCCGCCGGACGTCGCTTTGGCCGGACTTATCGTGCCTGCGGTGGTGGCCAACCTTTGGCAGTCTCTGCGAAACGGCCCGGTGGCCGCGCTCGCTTCGGCACGCATCCATTGGCGGTTTTTGTTGATGCTGCTTGGGTTCATCGCGGCAAGCGCACAACTTGTGACGGTTTTGCCCGCGTCGGTGCTGTTCTTGATCCTTGGCGTGCCGGTCACAACTTTTGCGATTATCCAGCTCGTCGGCTGGCGACCCCGGATTGATGCAAGAAACCGAAGACCCGTTGAACTTAGCGTCGGGGCCTTTTCGGGGTTCCTCGGCGGAATTTCAGGTATCTGGGGCCCGCCGACGGTTTTGTACCTTACAGCGCTTGAGACCCCAAAGGGCGAACAAATGCGTGTGCAGGGTGTGGTCTATAGTGCAGGCGCGATCATGCTGGTTTTGGCACATATGAGAACCGGCGTGCTGACCGCACCGTCGGTGACGCTGTCAACAGTGCTGCTTTTGCCCGCCCTTGTCGGGCTGGCGCTTGGGTTTGTCGTGCAGGATCGCCTGGATCAGGACAAGTTCCGGAAAATGACGCTTCTGGTGCTGGTCGTGGCTGGGCTGAACCTGATCCGTCGCGGGCTGATGGGCTAGGCGACGCCCGCGAGTCTTCACTCTTTCAAAAATACCTCCAGCAGGTCCTCCGTTTAAAAAGCCGGTGGACTACCATATCACCCGATTGCCACGGCCTTCACATCGTCGTCAATGTGGCTTTCGTACTGACCAAAGTTCTCGGCAAACATCGCAACCAGCTTGGCCGCCTGACGGTCATAAGCCTCGCCATCGTCCCACGTCCGGCGCGGATCAAGCAGGATGTCCGGCACGGCGGAGGCCTTCACATGGGTCGGCACCTCGAACCCGAAATACTTGTCCTTGCGGTACTCGGCATCTTCCAAAGACCCGTCCAAAGCAGACGTCAAAAGCGCGCGGGTCGCCTTGATCGGCATCCGGCTTCCTGTGCCATAAGCGCCGCCTGTCCAGCCAGTGTTGACCAGCCAGCACGTCGCGCCGTGCGTTGCGATCTTGTCGCGCAACAACGCGCCATAGACTTCGGGACGGCGCGGCATGAACGGCGCGCCAAAGCATGTCGAGAACGTCGGCTGAGGCTCAGTCACGCCCCGCTCGGTCCCGGCCACTTTTGCGGTGAAACCAGACAAGAAGTGATACATTGCCTGCGCCGGTGTCAGCCGCGCAATCGGCGGCAGCACGCCAAAGGCGTCGCAAGTCAGCATAATGATGTTCTTGGGATGTCCGCCAATCCCAGTCTTTGAGGCGTTCGAGATATACTCCAGCGGATAGGCGCAGCGGATATTTGCGGTCAGGCTATCGTCCTGGAAATCCAGTTCCTTGGTTTCGGGATCATAGACCATGTTCTCGATCACCGTACCGAATTTAGTGGTGGTGTCGTAAATCTCGGGCTCGGCATCGCGGCTAAGGTTGATCGTCTTGGCGTAACAGCCGCCCTCAAAGTTAAACGTGCCGCGATCCGACCAGCCGTGTTCGTCGTCGCCAATGAGAACGCGCTCTGGATCGGCGGACAGCGTTGTCTTGCCAGTGCCGGACAGACCGAAGAAGACAGCCGTGTCGACTGGATTGCCGGGAGCGTGATTGGCCGAACAATGCATCGGCATGATGCCTTTTTCGGGCAGAAGGTAGTTCAGCAGCGTGAACACCGACTTCTTGTTCTCGCCCGCGTATTCCGTGCCGCCGATCAGGATTAGCCTACGGTCAAAGTTCATCGCTATGACGGTTTCCGACCGGCAATTGTGGCGCTTTGGGTCGGCGCGGAATGACGGCGAGTTGATCACAGTGAATTCTGGCACAAAGCTGTCCAGCTCTTCGCGGTCGGGACGGCGCAGCATGTGGCGGATGAACAGCGAGTGCCAGGCAAGTTCTGTCACAACGCGTACGTCCAATCGATGCGCCGGGTCTGCTCCGCCAAACAGGTCTTGGACAAAATAGTCACGCCCAGCCATGTGTGCCATCATATCGGTGTAAAGACGCTCAAAGCCTTCCGGCGACATCGGCTTGTTGTTGTCCCACCAGACGGTGTCTTCCACGGACGGCGTGCGCACGACGTGTTTGTCATTGGGGGACCGGCCTGTGAATTTACCGGTCGAGACCAAAAACGTGCCGCCTTGCCCCAGTGCGCCTTCCTTGCGGCGCAGTGCTTCGGCAATGATGTCAGGCTCCATGAGGTTGTAATAAACCTCGCCCAGACCCGAAATGCCTTGTGTTTCAAGCGTGTGATTGGTGTTCACCCGGCCTTGTGTCATACCCCGTCGCTCCCTTTCCCGGTAGTGCGCATGGTCCGGGCTGCCGCCCGAAGCACATGATCGGTGGTGTTAACGCCCTTATAGGCAGTCGGTTTTGGCCTTGAACAGGACGCATCCGCACAGTTAGCGCCACCAAACCATCAGACGGGCGGGTTTAGCGCCAACATGCGTCGGAGCCGCTCGTGATTTACGCGAAATCCGGCCCAACCTGTGGCGGATTAGCCGAATCTAACTAAAACAACGTTCTTCTAACGTGGCGAATACCCATGATTCGCACATTATTGTTGAATTACCGCAAAGCAGACACGAGTATGCCTAGAAAAAGACACGACAGAATGCGCCATTCATAAGGCGCCAAAGAGCAGCAAAAGGAAATCACAAATGTCCAGAATCGCGCTGGTCGACGACGACAGGAATATTTTGACGTCTGTCTCCATGACACTCGAAGCCGAAGGTTTCGAAGTCGAGACGTACAATGACGGGCAAGCCGCCCTCGATGCTTTTAACAAGAAGCTGCCAGATATGGCGGTCTTCGATATCAAGATGCCGCGGATGGATGGCATGGATCTGCTTCAGCGGGTCCGTCAGAAATCTGCGATGCCGGTTATTTTCCTGACCTCCAAAGATGATGAGATCGACGAAGTTCTTGGTCTGCGTATGGGGGCGGATGATTACGTCAAGAAGCCGTTCTCACAGCGTCTTCTGGTCGAACGTATTCGCGCGCTTTTGCGCCGTCAGGAAGTGATTGCTGGCGACGCTGAAGGTGGTGAAGTCGATCAGGCGCAGGTCATGACGCGCGGCGAGCTCCGCATGGACCCGCTGCGCCATTCTGTGACGTGGAAAACCCGCGACGTGTCGCTGACGGTGACAGAATTCCTGCTTTTGCAGGCGCTGGCCCAACGGCCTGGTTTTGTCAAAAGCCGCGATCAGTTGATGGATGTTGCTTATGACGATCAGGTTTACGTTGATGACCGGACGATCGACAGCCATATCAAACGCCTGCGTAAGAAAATGCGCATGGTTGATGATGAATTTTCGGCAATCGAAACGCTCTACGGAATCGGTTACCGATATAACGAAGAGTAAATGTTCGCGTCGGGGGTGAATGTGGTGGGCGCAAAGCCAGCCAAATACGCCGACGTCGTTTTGGGCGAGGACTGGATTGGTCCTGACGCTGCGGCGGAAAGCGAGGCACGGGCCAAACGGGACCGGCGTGGCGTAGTTGCCATGAACCGGTCGCCGCTGGCGCGTAAAATCATTACGTTCAATCTTCTGGCAATCCTCGTCCTTGTGGCGGGGGTTTTATTTCTCAATCCGTTCCGCGACAGTCTGGTTATCCAGCGCGAGCGTGGGATTGTGATCGAGGCTGAACTGATCTCGGGGTTCTTCGAGGCACAACTGCCTGAAAACGCCCCTGTCAGCCTTTCGACCGGCGATGGTCTGGATATTGCCGGTACCCTTGCGGCGCTGGAAATTCCGACTGCAGTCGAGATTTTTGTCTATGACAACGGCGGGAGCCTTGTGGCGACCACGGTCGGCCAGGAGCGTCGACCAAGCCCTGTCGCCAGTCTAGAAGGTGAGGATCGATCCACGGTTATCACCGATTTCCTGGACGGTATCTGGGCAGGCATTTCGGGTGTCTTTGGTAAGGAAAACGACGGTCCCGCCGTTGAAACTGGCAGCGAAGATTTGGTGGCGGCGCTGGTGACAGCGGCGCTTCGGGGCGGCACAGAAGTGCAGTCCCGCACGGATGCTTTCGGCAACACAATTTTTACCGTCGCCACACCCATCATGCAGGGCGTCACCCCCGTTGGTGCCGTCGCAATTGCCAGTGCAGCAGGCGAGATTGACCACCTTGTCCGCTCGGAACGCGAGCAGGTCTTGCAGATGTTTGTCATCGCTATTCTGGTGTCAATCGGCCTGAGCCTTGTGCTTGCCTCGACCATTGCAAACCCGCTTTCAGACCTTGCCGCGGCAGCCGAGATCGGGCGCGAAAAGAACGCGCGCCGCTTTAGCCCGAATCGTGTCCGTATTCCCGATTTGACTGCGCGACCTGATGAGATTGGCCGTCTGTCCGGCGCTTTGCGCGGCATGGTTGCCGCCCTTTACGACCGGATCGATGCCAATGAACAATTTGCGGCCGACGTCGCCCATGAGATCAAAAACCCACTGGCCTCGCTTAGGTCTGCAGTGACGTCCCTGCGGGTGTCCAAGCGCGAAGACCACAAGATAAAGCTGATGGACGTGATCGAACACGACACGATCCGACTGGATCGCCTTGTCACCGATATCTCGAACGCATCGCGGCTGGACAGTGAGCTGGTCAAAGAGGACGAAGAGCCGTTCGACCTGTTGCATATGATCGGCAATATCGGCGATTTTCTTGGCAATGATGCGCGCGAAAAGGGAGTCGAATTCATCACCGACATGCCGTCGGAAGAGATTGTTGTAGATGGCCTTGAAAGCCGTCTGGCGCAGGTCTTTGTGAACCTGATATCGAACGCAATTTCCTTCTGCGAGGATGGCGATGCGATCCGCGTCTGGGTGCGCAAGCGCGAAAACCGCGTGTTGGTTGTGGTCGAAGACACTGGCCCCGGCATCCCTGAGCAGGCGCTTACCAAAATTTTCAACCGCTTCTACACCGAGCGGCCCGTTGACCACTTCGGCAATAACTCGGGCCTTGGTCTGGCGATTTCCAAACAAATCGTCGAAGCGCATGGTGGCGTGATCTGGGCCGAAAACATTCGCCCCACCGACGCTGATGTCACGTCCGAGCCTTTGGGCGCGCGCTTCGTCGTCGGCCTTCCGGTCTAGGGCCCTGAAATGGCCGCGACACCGAAGGGGCCGGTCAATATCCATGCATCGGCCGTTGCGTTCGGGACGACCGGACTTTTGATCCTTGGGGCTTCGGGGTCCGGGAAATCCTCACTTGCGCTGCAGTTGATGGCGTTGGGGGCGACGCTCGTCGCCGATGATCGTGTCATTGCAACGCCCGACCTGAACGGTGGCCTGAGAATGACGGCGCCGGCCGACCTGCAGGGCATGATCGAAGCGCGCGGTGTCGGTCTGATACGCGTGGATCATCGTCCGGCGATGGCCGTCTATGCCGTCACTTTGGACGAGGTCGAAACGGCCCGCTTGCCGGAAACCCACGACACCGTGATCGCCGACGTTACGTTGCCTCTTCTCAGAAAGGTTGAGAGCCCGGCATTCCCCGCTATGCTCTACGCTCTGTTGAATGGAGGGCGCGTGGCGCCATGAACGACCAGCCATCTCAAAAATCGGTTGAGCCGGCGCGCGTCGTCCTGGTCACGGGTGCGTCCGGCGCCGGTCGGTCAACGGCGATCAATGCGCTTGAGGATCTGGGGTTCGAGGCGATCGACAACCTACCACTTAGTCTTGTTGAGCGACTTTTGGACGGACCAGCCCGCAGCGCGCCACTTGCGTTGGGTATTGATGTGCGCAATCGGGACTTTTCAACCGATGCGATGGTGGCGCTTTTGGACAACCTTGCCGCTGATCCGGATACGTCGGCTGAATTGCTATATTTGGATTGCCGGACGGACGTTCTGATACGACGCTATTCGGAAACGCGGCGGCGCCACCCGCTTGCGCCATCCGAAACCCCTGATATCGGCATTGCACGCGAGATGGAATTACTGGTGTCCGTCCGCGCGCGCGCCGATCGGCTGATTGAAACGTCGGAACTGACGGTACACGATCTGAAGGCCGAAATAGGTGAGAAATTCGGTACCGCAGCAAGCGTCAAACTATCGATTTCTGTGGAAAGCTTTTCCTACAAACGCGGGTTGCCTCGCGGGGCGGATATGGTTCTTGATGTGCGGTTTCTGGCAAACCCACATTGGGAGGAAACCCTGCGGGATTTGGACGGTCGTTCGCCGGCCGTGCAGACTTTTGTTGCTAGCGACCCAAGGTTTGCCGATTTCTTCGCGCGCACCATTGATCTGACCCAATCGCTGCTGCCTGCCTTCAAAGACGAGGGCAAGACGTCTTTGACGCTGGCTTTTGGCTGTACTGGCGGGCAACACCGTTCTGTTGCGCTTGCGGAAAAAGCGGCGAAGGCCCTTGCGGCGGCGGGGTGGCAGGTGTCAACTCGTCACCGGGAGCTTGAGCGGCGTGGCCTGCTCGGGGGGCCGGCTGCGGAAATGGGGATGCAGACGTGATCGGGATTGTCATCGTCGCACACGGCGGTCTGGCGCAGGAATATCTATCGGCGGTCGAACACGTTGTCGGCAAGCAATCTGGCATGCGCGCGATCTCGATTGCACCAGACCATGATCGCAAAAAGAAACAGGCCGAGATTTGTGCGGCAGCCGACAGCGTCGACACCGGCAACGGAGTCGTGGTTGTGACGGATATGTTTGGCGGGTCACCGTCGAATTTGTCATTGCGCGCCTGCAGCCCAAATGACCGCAAAATCATCTACGGCGCGAACCTTCCGATGCTGATCAAACTTGCAAAGTCACGGCACAAATCCGTGGCAGTTGCCGTGCGTGTTTCGCTTGAGGCGGGCCGTAAATACATCGACGCATTTGACGGATAGAGGCGCGCATGGCTGACACAGCGACCAAAACACTGACCATCGTCAACGAAAAGGGCCTGCACGCGCGGGCGTCGGCCAAGCTTGCCGAACTGGTCGAGGACTATGCAGCCGAAGCCGAAGTGTCCAAAGACGGGCTTTCAGCGGCGGGCGACTCGATTATGGGGTTGTTAATGCTGGCGGCCTCGAAGGGCACGCAGATAGACGTCGTGACGCGAGGCGACGCGGCTGAAGAGCTTGCCGATGCGATTGAAGCGCTTGTTGCGGATCGTTTCGGCGAGGACATGTAAAAGTCCCGCGCGGTTCAGCATGCGGGTTTAGCGCGTGGGAACGGGCGTCTCGCCGCGGTAATCATAGAACCCACGATCGGTTTTGCGCCCAAGCCACCCGGCTTCCACGTACTTCGTCAAAAGCGGGCAGGGCCGGTATTTGGTATCGGCCAACCCCTCGTGCAGCACGTTCATGATCGCCAGGCAGGTATCAAGACCGATGAAATCGGCAAGTTCTAGCGGACCCATCGGGTGGTTGGTGCCAAGTTTCATCGCGCTATCGATGGATGACACTGATCCGACGCCTTCGTACAGTGTATAGACCGCTTCGTTGATCATCGGCATCAGGATGCGGTTCACGATAAACGCGGGGAAATCTTCCGAGGTTGAGGCCGTTTTTCCGATTTTCTCAACCACAGCGAGGCAGGATTTAAAGGTCGCCTCGTCGGTCGCTATGCCGCGGATCAGCTCGACAAGCTGCATCACCGGCACCGGGTTCATAAAGTGGAACCCCATGAATTTCTCTGGGCGGTCCGTGCGGCTTGCCAGCCGGGTGATCGAAATTGACGACGTGTTGGATGTCAGGATCGTTTCTGGCTTCAGGTGCGGGACAAGGTCCTCAAAGATCGCGACTTTGACGGTTTCGCGTTCGGTTGCCGCTTCGATAACAAGGTCGGTTTGACCCAGATCGCTGAGGGTCAGCGTGGTCTTGATCCGCCCCATCGCTGCGTCTCGTTCGGACTGGCTGATTTTTTCGCGGCTGACCTGACGATCCAGATTGCCTTCGATAAGGTTTATCGCCGCATCCAGCGCGTCGCGGCTGACGTCAGTCATCAAAACGTCAAATCCGGAAACCGCAAACACATGGGCAATGCCATTGCCCATCTGCCCCGCTCCGACGATGCCAACCGTTTTGATATCCATGCCAAACCCTTCCAGATCTCGCCCGGACAATAGGCTTAGGCCCGTTCTGGGTGCAAGTGGGCTTGGCGTCGCGGCAGCTCAGAAACGGGCGGATTAGGCAAATATCAATGCCGATCGGAGATGTTGATTCGCGGGAATGTCGGAGAACGGAACTTGTAACACTGATCGAAGTACCGGATTCAGCGTTAGATTATGATCTGTGCCGTTATGGCGCGTCGCGCGTCATGTTTCGTGGGCCAAAATGGCCGCTTAATGGGAGCTACATCGCTGACATTGGTAGCGGTCAGACGTATGGAAAATACGGCGAGGTTCTTTTTGTTGACGCGCTTGAAGCGCAGATTGGGGAAGCCGTGGTCAATCTTGGGGTAATGCAAGCCGGATTGACCGCTACTGCGGATAGTCCCGACATTTTGCCGGTGACATCGAACGCGCGGATGACACTGGTGCAAATTCTGGATGCGCAAAATATGCCCAATCGCTTCTACTCTGTGCATCCGCGCCAAAACGATAGGTTCGTGTCGGCCTCTGTCACCGTTCAGCGGTTGTTTCCTAGTGTGGACTTCGCCGTTTCCCACGTCACCGGCCATCTCCTTGGCGCGCTGGCAGACACCGCTCAATCGGCCTTGCAACCGGTGGTATCGGAACTAAAAATCGCCTGGGTCAGCCGGCTGAAGATGATCGTGAAGTCGATTTCAGGCGACACAGCGCTTCTTTGGACGGCAGAACGCCGACCCGAGGACCCCTTGCTTGGGCAATCCGCTTGATCCGCACTTTGTGGATCGTGAAATGATAGAGACTGTGTCGCACAATTCCGCAGGGGTCATTGAAGTGATGGCGGGATGATTTTGCCCGTTGCGAAGGCATAGTCGGCAAAGCGTTTCTAGTCCATGAACGCCAGGCGGCAGAAGCGATACTTGCTCCTTCTTTATACCACAGTCAGGTCGCAACAGCCTTGGCGGGTGTCATTGTGCAGCCGCAGAAACAAAAACGCGCCGACAGTCGCCGGCGCGCTTCTTAACCGATGGGTTCGCGATCAGAGCTTTTCAAGCAGCTCTGGCACAGCCGTAAACAGATCAGCCACAAGACCGTAATCGGCCACCTGAAAGATCGGGGCTTCCTCGTCCTTGTTGATTGCGACGATGATCTTGCTGTCTTTCATGCCCGCAAGGTGCTGAATTGCGCCGGAAATGCCGACGGCAACATAAAGATCAGGGGCCACAACCTTGCCGGTCTGACCGACTTGCCAATCGTTGGGCGCATAGCCCGAGTCCACCGCAGCGCGCGAGGCACCAACGGCGGCGCCAAGCTTGTCTGCAAGGCTTTCGATCAGTGCAAAGTCTTCTTTCGACCCAACACCGCGTCCGCCGGATACTACAACGCCCGCTGATGTCAGCTCGGGACGATCGTTTTCTGCGACCTTGTCTTCAACCCATTCGGACAGGCCAGGATTTTCAACGGCGCCGATGGTTTCAACCGAAGCATTGCCCCCCCCCGCGGCCCCGTCAAAGGACGAAACGCGGATCGACACAACCTTGATTTCATCGAGCGATTTAACGGTCTGGATCGCGTTACCGGCATAAATTGGACGCTCGAAGGTCTCTGCGTCGACGACGCCCGAGATATCCGTGATCACCATCACATCAAGCAAAGCTGCAACCCGTGGAAGCACGTTTTTTGCGTCTGTCGTCGCAGGTGCGACGATGTGGCTGTAGTCGCCTGCCAAGGACACGATCAATGCCGCCGTCGGTTCCGCAAGGCGATGGCCAAGCGACGCATCTTCGGCGACCAATACTTTGGACACGCCGTCAATGGTTGCGGCTTCCGCACCCGCTGCCGAGGCCGAGGCCCCCGCGCACAATATGGTGACATCGCCCATCAGTTTCGCGGCCGTCACAGCCTTGGAGGTGGCGTCCAAAGATAGCTCGCCGTTGTTAACTTCGGCCAAAAGAAGAACGCTCATGAAAGGGCCCCCACTTCTTTAAGTTTTGCAACAAGTTCATCAACTGAACCAACGATCTCGCCTGCCTTGCGCGTGTCCGGCTCACTGGTGGCAACGATCTGAAGTCTCGGGCTAACATCGACGCCGTAGTCGGCCGGTGTCTTTTCGTCCATCGGTTTTCTCTTTGCCTTCATGATGTTCGGCAATGATGCATAGCGCGGTTCGTTCAGACGCAAGTCGACCGAAATAATTGCCGGCATTTTGACTTTAATCGTCTGCAAACCGCCATCTACTTCGCGCGTCACTGTCGCGCTGTCGCCGTTGATCTCGACCTCGGAGGCGAATGTCGCCTGCGCCCAACCGGTCAATGCCGCAAGCATCTGTCCGGTTGCGTTCATGTCGTTGTCAATCGCCTGTTTGCCGCAAAGAACAACGCCCGGCTGTTCTTCGTCACACACGGCTTTCAAAAGCTTGGCAACGGCGAGCGGTTCTATGTCCATTTGGACGTCATCCGTCGCGATTATTAGGATCGCACGATCCGCGCCCATGGCCAGAGCGGTGCGCAGGGTTTCCTGGCTTTGCTTCACGCCGATCGAAACCGCGATCACTTCATCGGCCTGACCGGCCTCTTTCATCCGAATAGCCTGTTCGACAGCAATCTCGTCAAACGGGTTCATCGACATTTTAACATTCGCCAGATCGACTCCCGATCCGTCCGCTTTGACACGAACTTTCACGTTGTAATCGATGACGCGTTTGACAGGTACCAACACCTTCATTTGCGTTAACTCCCTTGCGTTCGGGGTCAGACCCGATGATTTCTCAGTCGGTGTAGCGAAGGCAGCAGACAGAAAACAGTGCAAAATCGACGCGTTTCGGCCTGACGACGCCGCGTTTTCGGCACCCAGTACGATCATTCGAAAGAATTTTAAGAATCTAGGGAAATTTGGAATGGAAAAGGTTACCGGAATTGGCGCCGTGTTCTTTCGGGCGAAGGATCCGGGCGCATTGGCGAAATGGTACGAGACGCACCTTGGCATTAACCCCGCGCCAAAGGATATGACAACGCCGCCGTGGGTCAGTGATGCTGGGGTAACGGTTTTTCACTTTTCACCGTGGACACGCATTATATCCCGGAAGATCGGGCTTTTATGATTTAATTTCCGTGTCGCTGATCTGGATGCGATGCTGGCACAACTGAAGGTGGCCGGGATCAACGCCAGCCATGAAGACGCGATGGAAGGCGTCGGTCGCTTCGCGCGCATTCACGATCCCGAGGGGAACCCGGTCGAATTGTGGGAGCCTGCCGCTTAACGGTTCGCGCCCGGGACCCAAAGCACGTCGGCGCGGCCTTCGTCATTTGCAATGCGGGCGGCCACGAAGAACCAATCGGACAAACGGTTAAGGTAAGTTACCGCTGCGTCATTTACGGCTTCCATTGTGGCCAATTCTACCGTCAAACGTTCGGCGCGGCGCGCCACCGTCCGACAAAAATGAAGTTGTGTTGAAAGCGCAGAGCCTGCGGGAAGAATGAACGATCTCAATGGCTCAAGCCGCTTTATCATGGCGTCAATCTCGCCTTCCAGGCGATCGGTTTGCGACGAAACCATACGCAGAACCGGGTAACCTGCTTCGCCGTCCATTTCCATATCAGGACGACAAAGGTCCGCGCCAAGGTCGAAAAGGTCGTTTTGAATCAATGATAAAAGATGATCTATTTCGTCGGCTGCCTGAAGGCGGGCCATGCCAACTGTTGCGTTCAATTCGTCGACAGTGCCGTAGGCCGTGACGCGGACGGCGTGTTTTGCCACGCGCGCGCCATTGCCAAGCGCGGTCTCGCCAGCGTCGCCAGTTTTTGTATAAATCTTGTTTAGAACGACCATTTTCTATCCCCCGGAACGCTCTACGAGCACATAAATCAAGATTAACGCGATCGCGACCGCCTGAGCGTAGATGCGATAGCGCATGATGCGGTTGGCGTGTTTTCGGTTAAAGTCTCCGCCCTTGGCGAACCCACCTATTCCGGTCAGTAGAACCCCTAATACGATCAGAACTGCGATCACGACGACGACGAAAAGTGGGTCTTCTAACATGGGAACCTCGGTTGCTTGAACTGTCTTTTAGCGCATGTCTGCGGCGGGGCGAACGCGACCGTCAGCCGCGCTTCATCACCTGATCTAGAAGCGATGTTGGCAGAAGGCGACGCAAAACGTCTGCGCCATACGTCGGAACGGTCACGAAATATCGGGCTTTGGGGCGCGGACTTTCGATGGCGTGGATCACTTTGGCGGTCACGGCCGAGGCTGGCTTGCTGAACGGGCTGTTTCCCGAGCCTTTGTAAACCCTGTCGAGAAGGCCAGTCCGGTATTCCTCGACACGGAGCGAGTTTTCCCAATCGACCCATTGCTCAAAGCGCTTGACGGCGTTCGCACGAAATTTGGTGACAATAGGGCCGGGTTCGATCAGCGAAACAAAGATGCCTGCGTCCACCATTTCCATGCGCAGCGCGTCTGACCAGGCTTCAACAGCAAACTTCGACGCGCAGTAGGCGCCGCGATAGGGCGTCGCGACCAAGCCAAGCACTGATGAACAGTTTACAATACGCCCATGTCCCTGCGCTCGCATCGCGGGCAAAAGCTGAACCGTCAGATCGTGCCAGCCAAGGAAATTCGCATTGAGACTTGCCGTCATGGCTGCGCGGGACAGGTCTTCAATCGGGCCGGGAATGGCGTAGGCGCCATTATTAAAAAGCGCATCCAGTGACCCTCCGGTGGACGTCAAAACGTGGTTAACGGCCGCGGTGATGCTGTCGGGATCTTCGTAATCAAGATGAATGGCGTCAGGAAACCCATTAGCCATAAGCCGCTCGGCATCGGCCTTTTGTCGGCAGGATGCGAAAACACGCCAGCCCTTGGATTGAAGGGTTTGCGCTGCGTCAAAACCGATGCCACTTGCCGCACCAGTAATAAGGATGGATTTCAAAGCCGACGTCATCAAGCGCGTTTGCTACGATGTGTTGCGTATTGCAAGCCCGTGAATTCCGGCGAAATCACTGCGTTCGCGCCTTGCCGCTAGAATCCTGCATCGCTACACACCGTATATGGCGAATGACACTGATACCCCCAATATCGACCCTAGGCTTGTGGCTGAACCACTGCGTCGCGCCATCGGTGACCGGTATCTGACCTATGCTTTGTCGACGATCATGCACCGGGCCTTGCCGGATGCCCGGGACGGGTTGAAGCCCGTTCACCGGCGTATTCTGTACGCCATGCGCGAGCTTCGGTTGTCGCCGACCGGCGGCTTTAGAAAGTCCGCAAAGATCACCGGTGACGTGATGGGAAACTACCATCCGCACGGCAATCAGGCGATTTACGACGCGATGGCGCGATTGGCGCAGGATTTTAACGTTCGTTACCCGCTGGTTGATGGGCAGGGCAACTTCGGCAACATTGACGGCGACAATCCAGCGGCCGAAAGATACACCGAAGCGCGTCTGACCGTGGCCGCCGAAGCCTTGATGGAAGGCCTGACCGAAAACGCGGTCGACTATCGTCCGAACTATGAAGGCACATTGGAAGAACCCGTCGTTTTGCCCGCGACGTTCCCCAACCTTCTGGCCAATGGCTCGTCCGGGATCGCGGTCGGCATGGCGACGAATATTCCGCCCCATAACCTTGGTGAACTTTGCGACGCTTGCATCCATTTGGCGAAGAAACAGAACAGCGAACTGGTACGGGACGACACCCTGATCGAAATGATAAGCGGTCCCGATTTCCCGACCGGTGGCATCATCGTCGAGCCGACGGCTTCGATTTTTGAGGCCTATCGTACCGGGCGCGGTGGCTTTCGTGTGCGCGCCAAATGGGAGGTCGAAGACCTTGGTCGGGGGCAGTGGCAGGTCGTGGTCACCGAAATTCCGTATCAGGTACAAAAAAGCCGCCTGATCGAGAAGCTGGCCGAGGTCATTCAAACCAAAAAAGTGCCGATCCTTGCTGATGTGCGCGACGAAAGCACCGAAGACATCCGCATCGTGCTTGAGCCGAAGTCGCGCAATGTCGACGCCGAAGTTCTGATGAATATGTTGTACCGCAACTCGGATCTCGAAACGCGGTTTAGCCTGAATATGAACGTATTGATCGACGGTGTGACGCCGAAAGTCTGCTCGCTGAAAGAGGTGCTGCGCGCCTTTATGGAGCATCGCCGCGATGTGTTAGTCCGCCGGTCCGAGCATCGCCTTGCCAAGATCGACCACCGTCTGGAAGTGCTGGAAGGCTTCATTACGGCGTTCCTCAATCTGGACCGCGTGATCGACATTATCCGCTACGACGACGATCCAAAAGCGGCGATGATGCGCGAAGACTGGTCGCGCGATTTCGTCCGGGCGATTGACGAAACCGACTATGTTTCGCCGCCCGCTGGTGAGGGTGAGCTTAGCGAGCTTCAGGTCGAAGCGATTCTGAACATGCGGTTGCGCGCGCTTCGACGTCTTGAAGAGATGGAGTTGCGCCGCGAGTACGATGATTTGCTTGTTGAGCGTGCCGCGCTGGAAGATTTGCTTAGTGATGAAGGTCAGCAATGGGGGCAGATTGCCGATCAGCTTCGTGACGTGAAGAAGATTTTTGGCAAAGACTCCGAGGGCGGTGCGCGCCGGACTGTTTTTGCTGAGGCGGTCGAGGTCGCAGACGTGCCATTGGAAGCGATGATCGACCGCGAGCCGATCACTGTCGTTTGCAGCCAGATGGGCTGGATCAGGGCGTTGACTGGCCATATCGATCTGGACCGTGAGTTGAAATTCAAAGACGGGGATGGCACGCGGTTTGTGTTCCACGCCGAGACGACAGATCGTTTGCTAATCGCGGGCTCGAACGGCCGGTTTTACACGGTGTCCGCGTCAAGCCTGCCCGGAGGGCGCGGCATGGGCGAGCCGGTGCGCCTGATGGTCGATCTGCCGAACGAGGCCGAAATTGTATCTTTGTTCATCCATCAGCCGGGGCGCAAATTGCTTGTCGCCTCGACCGCAGGCGACGGCTTTATCGTTTCCGAAGACGAGATCGTGGCCCAGACCCGCGCGGGCAAGCAGGTCCTGAACGTCAAGGGTGCGGTGCGCGCGCTGGTCTGCAAGCCCGTCGATGGCGATCACGTTTCGGCTGTTGGCGAGAACCGCAAGATGCTGGTGTTCCCGGTGGCGGACCTGCCAGAAATGGGACGCGGCAAGGGCGTGCGGCTTCAGAAATACAAAGACGGCGGATTGAAAGATGCGCGCACGTTTACCTTGTCTGACGGCCTCAGCTGGCTTGATCCGGCGGGGCGCACGCGCATGGTTTCTGCTGAAGACCTCGCTGAATGGATCGGCGTGCGGGCAGGCGCGGGTCGTATGGCGCCGCGAGGCTTCCCGCAGGATAACCGGTTCACGTAAGGCATGGCGGCGACCAACCTTTCCACCGAGTTCATCGGACGGCGGGGGCGCATTTTCGCCATGAGTTTCGTCATGGGGCTTTGGTCTGTTCTGACCTTCGGCTTTTATCGCTTCTGGATGAAAACCCGGCTTCGGCGGTACTATTGGTCGTCGATCCGTCCCGGTGCGCGCCCTTTGGAATACGTCGGCGATCCGTTGGAAAAGCTGCTTGGGTTTTTCATCGCCGTGGTGATCCTTGCCTTCTACATCGGGGTTGTGAATTTGATCCTGATGTTCGTCAGCTTCACGCTGTTTGACGGCAACACGGCGGCCTATGTGGCGTCCTTCGTAGGCGTCATTCCACTTTGGTTTTATGCCCGCTACCGCGCCCGGCGGTACGTTTTTGCCCGCACGCGCTGGCGTGGTATTCGCTTTGGCGTGGACCCCGGCGCATGGGGCTATGCGTGGCGCGCGCTGATTTATTGGGGACTGGCACTTGGGTCGGGGACACTTCTTTGGCCGCTGATGACCCATCGGCTTGAGGCATACCGGATCAACCGGACTTGGTACGGTGATCGGCAGTTCCAGCAAGGCGGAAGCGCGCGGATGCTGGCGAAGGGCCTGATCCCGTTTTGGGCAATAGCAGCCATTGGTGGAAGCATTGTCTGGGCCAATTGGGACAGTGAATACACCGAGCTTACCTTAGGTCTTGCCCTTATGAGCGCCCCACTTCTGGTGGTCGCCTGGGGCTGGTATGCGGTGCGCAGTTTCCGGGTTTTGACGGCGACGAAGGCGGCGGGTGCCATCGGCTTCCGGTCGGCCGCGCGAGCGCCGCGCATCATCGGTATCTATGTCCTTGGCTACGGATTGGCCGGTTTTCTGACTGGGATTGCGGGGATCGTGGCAAGCTTCATATTCCTCGCCCTGATGTTTGCCGCCAAGGGGATGGCGTTCTCGCTGGACGACCTCGATAGCCTCACTGGTCCTGGGATTTTTCTGCAAGCCTTTGGCTTTGCTATCTATTTTCTTGTGTTCGTAATCTGGTCCACCCTGCGCCACGTCTTTGTCACCCTGCCGATTTGGCGCCACTATGCCGAAACGCTTGAGATCATTGGCAGCGAGTCCCTTCATGATATCCGCCAACGCGACCGCGATGAGCACCGCGAGGCGGAAGGCTTTGCAGAGGCGCTCGATCTGGGGGCGGCAATATGATCTGGGCGGCGTCCGACGCTCGGGAGATCTATTGCGACCTGTTCGACGGGCGCAGCGCTGCGATCCGCCGTGTTGCCACCGTGATCGACGCAAGCGCGAAGACACTTGTTCTGACGTTGCCCGACGGCGATGCGCTGATCTGGCCGCTTGTTAGCTTGCGATCGGTGCCGGATCAGGCCGACGAGGGGCGACTTGTCGTGACCACAACCGAGCGCGCATTGGCGCGTCTCACCGTCGAGGATGCCGGACTGATCCAGCGTATTCGACAAGGTGCCTGGCGGCTTGGTGAGACCCCCCCCGTGCGGGGTCGTGCCCGCGTTTTCGGCTGGGCGGGTGCGGCGATTGCGTCGGTCTTTCTGATCGTTTTTGTTCTGGTTCCGATCATGGCCGATCAGCTTGCCCGCGTCCTGCCGCCCGCCGGCGAAGAGGCGCTTGGAAACGCCACGCTTGGGCAAATTCAAACTGCGCTTGGCGAAGACTTCTTTCCTGTCGAGCTCTGCGAATCGCGGGAGGGACAGAAGGCATTGGACCTGATGCTTGACACCGTAGGCGGCAACAATCTTGATCTGCCCTATCCGATCACGGTCAGCGTGCTGAACCACTCGATGGTCAATGCTTTCGCCTTGCCTGGCGGCCAAGTGGTGTTCTTCCAAGGCATGCTTTCCGCGGCTGAAAGCCCAGACGAAATCGCGGCGGTTCTTGCGCATGAAATTGGCCATGTTGCCGCACGGGACCCGATACGAATTGCCCTGCGCTCGGCGGGATCATTGGGTGTTCTTGGCCTACTGTTTGGCGATTTTGCGGGCGGGGCTGTGGTGCTTTTCCTGGTCGAACAGATGATCAAGGCCGACTACAGCCGCGAAGCCGAGGCGGCAGCGGACGCCTATGGAATCACGCTCTTGCAACGCGCCAATGTCGACCCCGGTGCGCTGGGCGATCTATTTCAAAAGCTGCTGGACAAATTTGGCGACGCGTCCGGGATCGCTGCCCATTTCATGTCACATCCCGCGTTGGGGGACCGGATCGCGACCTCTCGCGCGGCGGGTGATGCGATGGGTGTGACCGGTCCGGTTATCCCGGATCAAAGCTGGGCGGCGTTGAAGGCAATCTGCGACTAACTTGCGGTGGCGTGCCGGGCGCGGTAACCCGTTTCAAAGTGGCAAAGGGGCTTATAAACATGCGGCGCGCAATCGTGATACTTCTGGCAGGCGCAATTTTGGCGGCCTGCACGGCGGAACCCGAAGACCTAAGCCTTGCGCCCGAGCCTTTGGGTGACTTCCGCCTTGGCCATAACATAGCCATTGCCGACAACGTGGTCCTTGGTCCGTTTTCGCGCGAGTTAAGCGAGCAAGCGCTTGAAACTGAGTTGCAAAACGCGGTTGCCAAGCGGCTTCGCCGGTACGACGGCGACGGGCTTTATCATCTTGGGATCGTTCTGGGCGGACTTGTTCTGGCGCAGCCGGGCATTCCGGTTGTCTATGCCCCGCAGTCGGTGATGATTTTAGACGTTTCTGTCTTTGACAACGTCACGCAGCAACGCTTGAACCCGGAAGCGAAACGCATTCAGGTCGGCGAAGGTTTCCGAAATATGGTACCATTCCTGGGGTCCGGACTGGTGCGCGAGGCAGACGTGCAGCTTGCCAATCTGTCACAAAGCGCGGCCCGCGAGATCGAAGACTGGCTAAACGAAAACCCCGAATGGTTCATCGCGAAACCCGAACGCGCGCGGGTTCCGTTTACCATATCAACGCCCGCTCCGACGGTTGTGAACATGGTGGATGAAGAAGCGACCAACTGACGCTTGATTTTCTTGCGCTGATACCATAATTGCCCCGCCATATTTGACCCCATTCAAAGGCACATAGGGCGATGGCAAAGGCAAAGTTTGAACGTAACAAACCGCATGTTAACATTGGCACGATTGGTCACGTTGACCACGGCAAGACGACGCTGACTGCGGCGATCACGAAGTACTTCGGTGACTTCCAGGCGTATGACAAGATTGATGGCGCGCCGGAAGAGAAGGCACGCGGGATCACCATTTCGACGGCACACGTCGAATATGAAACCGAGGCACGCCACTATGCGCACGTCGATTGCCCGGGCCACGCTGACTATGTGAAGAACATGATCACCGGTGCGGCTCAGATGGACGGCGCCATTCTGGTTGTGAACGCAGCTGACGGCCCAATGCCACAGACGCGCGAGCACATC